>NZ_JBBPHP010000001.1:585081-865613 GCF_038039535.1 Catalinimonas locisalis
TTTGGGAGGCATGGCACTATGATCAGGATTGATAAGATCTTCGCTACAGCTACTTACAGAGAAAGCGAAAGAGGTAAGTAGTGCTAAAGTGAGGAGGCTGAATTTGTTGATATACTTTTTCATGACTTTGTGGGATTATAATTTTTGATAAATTTCTACTTGATGTTTTAGTCTCCGAAAAGCTTCCGAAGACAACATTTCAAAGGTAGGATAGAGGTGAAGTGGAAGCAATGGGTTGTCAGATTCGGAGCTTATACCGCACTAATTTGACTCAAAAATGACTGCCTTTGAGGTAGTATTGTACTAGTGGCAGTAGTTTTTTATAACTACTGTTTATATGTATTTATCTTCTCACATTTGAAGTGTTTATGCTTACATCAGCACAGAAAAAAAAGAGGCTAAATCATAAAAATAAACACTTTGATACACTTATAAGTAAATTAATAACTATGTAAAGTGTGTTATTTGAATAGTAATAATTTTATTGCTATTAGTGATATTACTTCTGAGAAGGAACTAAGAGGTGCTTACAGAAATTCAAGCAATTGGGTGGATTGATTGTAATCAAATGCTCAAAATCAGTGCACTGTTGCCAATTTTACCACTCTTGTTTACGTGAGTGAGTATTTGAATGATATGCACATGAAATTTGCAGCCTTTTTCCAGCAGCCATTGGTAATATTGAGAAAGGATTTTAAAATTATTTAAAAATTTCCCTCCAAAATTATCTGAAACAGTCCAGCTATGTATCCTAACATTTTCTGTTCAACTATTTGAGGATAGTATTTTTGAAGAGTTGGGCTGAATAAAATTCAAAAACAAAGAATTCAGGTAAGAGGAAAGTTGAAAAAATATTCAAAAAAATAGCAGTAATTTTTTAAAAAATTGTACTTAATCACTTGCATGAAAATGCTATGTACACAGAGGTATGATATTATATAAAGGTTACTTCAGCGAAGTATGAATCAGGGCTTTAATAAGCTCTTTTTGAGAAAAAATTAAAACCTGGTAGTTTGGTTAAGAAGGTAATAGTCTGCGATCACCAATGCGGCCATAGCTTCTACGATAGGCACTGCGCGAGGTACTACGCAGGGATCATGACGACCTTTGCCGGAGACGGTCACTGTTTCTCCCGCCTCATTCAGGCTTTCCTGATCCTGCATCAGGGTAGCTACCGGCTTAAAGGCTACCCGGAAGTAAATATCTTCTCCATTGGAAATACCCCCCTGAATACCGCCGGAGTGATTGGTACGGGTACGTACTTTTTCTCCTTCTTTGTAATATGCATCATTATGCTGAGAGCCATTCAGCGCTACGCCCTCAAAGCCACTGCCATATTCAAACCCTTTAACCGCATTGATGCCTAGCATTGCTTTACCCAGTTCGGCATGCAGCTTATCAAAGACAGGTTCGCCTAAGCCTACGGGTACCCCGGTAATCACACAACTGACAATACCTCCGATCGTATCGCGGTTTTTACGGGTAGTGTCTATCAGTTCAATCATCTGCTCAGCCGTGGCCGGGTCAGGGCAGCGGACAATATTTTCTTCACTACGGCTCAGATCCAACTCATGGTAGCTTTTTTCCAGGCGGAGCGTGCCTACCTGAGATACGTAAGCGCTTACTTCAATACCTTTATGTTGCAAAAATTGCTTGGCTACAGCTCCTGCGGCCACACGGGCAGCAGTTTCACGGGCAGAACTTCTGCCGCCACCACGATAATCACGGATGCCATATTTATTCTGGTAAGTGTAGTCGGCATGTGAGGGACGAAATTTGTCGGCGATATGGGTGTAATCTTTACTTCGCTGATCTTCGTTGGGGATAAGAATCATGAGCGGAGTACCGGTAGTTTTACCATCAAACACCCCCGACTGAATATGAAAAGTATCGCTCTCCTTACGTTGAGTAGTAATTTTAGATTGACCGGGCTTGCGGCGGTCCATATCTTTCTGGATCAAAGCTTCGTCTAATGGCATGCCAGCAGGGCAGCCATCTATGATAACCCCGATGGACTTACCGTGTGACTCACCAAAAGTTGTGATCTTAAATAAATTACCGAACGAATTTCCCATGCCGCGTCTGCTAAGTAGAATAGATATGAAATAATATGGCAAATGTAGCAGCTAAGCTTCTAAAGCCCAAAGCTATTTTTTAAAGACTATCACCACGGTGAGTACGAGCATGCCTAATATGAGCATATTGGCCAGGAGCTGTAGCCAACCATCATTGTCAAGGCTTCTCAGCCGGTTATCGGCCCGCGAAGCAGCATCGTAGAAGGTACCCACATCCTGAGAGCTGATATAGTCGTTCTTACGGCTTTTTCCGCTTACCTTTATGGCTATTTCGGAGCGGAGTGTATCGTAGCGTTCAGTAGACGTATTGAAAAATACCCAGTTGAAATAATTGCCTAGCTGATATTCTCCCGGCTCATTGGGCACGGCATAGTAAGAAAAAGCTTTGGAGCCTGCTACCCGATTGTTCCTGCGACTGATGTTTTGCTCAATGCTGGGCGCGTACACATCAAAATTATCGCCATTACGGATATCAGGCTTTTCAATAGCTGAAATATTACCTTCTCCTACAATTTTGAAGGTGTAGTTGAAGCTGTTTCCGGTAGTGAGCTCACGATCACTGATCTCTTCCTCCAAGCGATAATCCCCTACGGCCACACTTTCCATGAGCGGGTGAGAGGGTAGCGCTTTGACAAAAACCTTTTTGGGTTGACTATAAAAAGTTTTGAAATCTTCCTGACGGCGTCTGCCAAAAAAAGAAGGATTTTTAGCTACTCTGTACTTAATCATTTGCAAGCCCACCTCGGGAAAAGTAATAGCATCTCTGTTGAGCGGGTAGAAAGTAGCCTGATAAATTTTGTACTGCGTATAATTTTCTCCCCCGATTGAGACCGGCTTACCATTGATGTTTTCTATATTAAAATTTTCCTCCCAGGCATTAGAAGGCCTGATCTTTTTAAGAATGTCGGTGAGCTGTTTCCCCAGGTCATAGAACTGTAGAGGGGCCTGGTTTTTTTCAGAGACATAAAAGGCCAGGGTTGTCGTAAACCCTTCACCCAGGTAGACGGTATCCTTATCGGTAGAAAGCGCGAGGAAAGCATCATCCTTTACATCCACAAATTCCTGAGACTTATTATCTCTTTCAAAAAAGTTATCAAAAGGATCATTGAAGTCAAAAGGGTTATTGCCTCTGCTATTTTGGCTGGCTGGACCCACAGTAATGCTGGTCCCTGAAGAGCTTACCTGGGTATCATTGACATTCATCCGGAAGGGAGAGAGTTTGAACGTACCTTCACGGGTAGGAAGATAAGTTTGGGTAACACTTTGAGAAGATGATACCTGTCCGTTGACGATATTGGTAGAGGAGGAAGTAGAGATACCTGCTTTTTCAAAGCCGGGTATTTCCGGAAAATCGTCATAGCGACGCAGGCGATCGTCTTGTATTTTTACAGTAATGGTAAACTGTTCATTGACTCCAATTTCATTAGGGCCTAATGCTACGGAAACCTCCTGAGCCTCAGCCTGTAAAGCCGCAAAAAGTGTAGCTACAACTAATATTAGCACATATTTATATTCCATGCGTTGAAATAATTTGGACCACAAATCCGTTACATAATCAACTTGCAAATTAAGAAGCTGGTATATATATTTATAACACTTTTTATAGAATAATACGTATACACAACTTGCCGAAAATTTTATAAGTGAAATGGTTTTTTAAACTTATTTTATTTTTTAACCCAAACTGAATCGGATATGCAAATTAAAAACAAGCAGGTAAATCCCAAGAGAATACATGCCCAACTGGATTATGTAAAGCTCATACTTGCTAAAGTAAGCTTTGACCAGGCCTTGTTCAAAAAAGAACTCAAAAAAGCAATAGGAATTTTACTCCCTCACGAGGTAGGTAGCCTTAAGGAGTGGTGCTATCAGCGCTTCGGTCGTATGTATGCCTCTGTGCTGAATGAGTGCTTTACGGTAGGATATGCCGGATAATAGCTTTTATGCATTTTAAATATTCAGAGCCGCATTTACTGCGGCTTTTTTTTGTCTGCTACAAAACGGATATTTCTCTGTAAACCTTTGAATTTCGTTCTTTTCACTGCCGACTTCCTGAAGATTTTGCGAAATACATCTTCAGTTAGCTCTTCCCAATCCCTTTTACTCATGTTTTCAAGTTCAGGATGCGGTAAGAAGTCTGGCTCCTGATGAGGTCTTGCGTGCCGGTTCCAGGGGCATACATCCTGACAAATGTCGCAGCCAAATATCCAGTTGTCAAATTTACCTTGGGCTTCCTGAGGGATTTCTTCCTTAAGCTCAATGGTATAGTAAGAAATACACTTGCTTCCATCTACCACATAGGGGGTAGCAATAGCATCCGTAGGGCAGGCATCTATACAGCGGGTACAGGTACCACAATAATCTTTAATGGGGCCATCAGGTGCCAGGTCCAGGTCGGTGATCAGTTCAGCCAGGAAAAAGAAGCTTCCTCTTTGTTTGGTCAGCAGCAAACTGTTTTTACCTACCCAGCCTACACCACTTCGCTTAGCCCAGGCTCTTTCCATTACCGGTGCGGAGTCTACAAACACTCGTCCGTTGATTTCTCCAATCTCTTCCTGTAGTAGTTGTACAAGCGACTTCAATTTGTCTTTGATCACAAAATGATAATCTTTGCCATAAGCGTACTTAGAAATTTTATAATTATCGCTTTGACTCAGGTCCTGCTCCGGGTAGTAATTGTATAGCAAGGTGACCACTGAGCGGGCTCCCTCTACCAGTTGGGTAGGGTCCAGCCTTTTGTCAAAGTGGTTTTCCATATACTGCATTTGTCCATGCATACCTTGCTTTAGCCATGCTTCCAGGCGAGGAGCCTCTTCTTCCAGAAACTCAGCTTTGGCAATTCCACAGAAATCAAAGCCTAATGTTTTTGCTTTTGCTTTTACGATTTCTGCTCTTTTTTCAGCTAACTGAGATGACATGCAATTCTTGTTTAGCGGAGCAATGTAATTCCCAAATAGATAGTTCCACGAAAGAAAAACGACGATTCAGGGTAATAAAGTAGGGTGTATCGGATAATTTCTTTGAAAATTGGGAGCTAGGTGTAATTTAGAGTAATTTATATTATCAAACACATAAGTATTTTTTAGACATAAGCCCGTATGGAAACACAAGACCGACTTGATCTACAACAAGAGTTTAAACACTGCGACCTATACCTGGTAGAAAACAAACCTGTACTCATCATCAAAGCTACGGACACTTATATTCCAATTGAAGAATTCAAACAGGTATTTGCTAAAGCCTCTGACTTGGTAAAAGAGCACAAAGTTAAAAAAGTAATCTTTGACAAAAGAAGAATGAGAGTTTTCCATCAGCCCTCTATGGAGTGGTACTATAAAGATTGGAAAGAAGGATTGCTGGCAGAAGGCATGAAGACCCACAGAAAACTGCTTCCTGATGATGAGGTGTTTAAAAAAAGTGTGGAATTGGGCAAAGCCAAAATTAATGAAAAGTATCCGGAACTACGCTTAGACGAAATGGATATACGCTACTTTGATGATCTTCAGAAGGCTATTGATCAGTAAATACTTAAATTTTGCAGATAATAAATAGGTAAAAAATATACTTTCATAACGAATATAAGGAAAAAATATGGTCATTTTTGAGTAAAAATGCACTAAACGATAAACACTTGATGATATTGCATGTTATTATATTGTGTATTAACCAAATTTTTTTAACTAAAAAAAATAACAATGAAACGATTATCAATATTTTTAGCATGCATCTTTATCTCAGCCACTGCTTTTGCTCAGCAAAATGATGAGGTAATATCCAAAGAAAATGAAGCTGCTGAGTTGGATGGTAAAGAATCTTACAACTTTGGTAACAACTTTATGAACCTGGAAGATGAACAATGGTATACCTTCAGCACCTTGCATACCAGCATGGTACAGAATGCTATTGTACACGAATTTGATACCTACGGATACGAATTAAATACTGAAAATCCTGAATTATTAATTAACTACATGATCTTTGATCAGAAGTACAATGATAAGTATGGATATTATAAAGATCCTTATACGGTGGATCAAAATGTAGGTCAGGATAATATTCTCGCACAATTAGAAGACGGAAGTTTAGTAGTGAGTGTAATTGACCCGGATAATGGTAAAGCACTTTGGGTAGGATATGTACCTGATGCTGTTGAGCCAGGTGATAGTTTGAGGAAGCAGCAAATAGATATTAGAAATTCTGTGGCTAACATTTTAGAGGTATTTATCGCAGCCACTAATTTTGACGACACTGCGTCTTACTAAAAAGTAAGTTATTAGAAATTAAAGAGAGCCAGCTTGTTGAGTTAAGCTGGCTTTTTTATTGGCCCATCAGTCAAATAAAGTCTTTGTTCTGCCAGGAGGAATCAGCCTGAGGTGCTTATAAGCCAGTTCAGTAGCTTCCCTTCCCCTGGATGTGCGTTTGATATAGCCTTCTTTGATCAGAAATGGTTCATATACTTCCTCTATGGTTTCCGCTTCTTCACCGCAGGCAGTGGCAATGGTACTGATTCCTACCGGTCCTCCCTTAAATTTCTCAATGATGGTAGATAATATGCGATTGTCCATATCATCCAGCCCGTTTTGGTCAACATCCAGAGCAGAGAGAGCCATTTCTGCAATCGACTTAGTAATAATTCCTTCTCCCTTAATTTCGGCAAAGTCCCGCGTACGGCGTAGTAGTGTATTAGCTATACGGGGCGTGCCTCTGCTTCTACGAGCGATTTCAAAAGCCGCCTCCTCATGTATAGGGGTATTCAGAATACCGGCTGAGCGCTTTACAATGCTGAGCAAAAGTTCGGCGTCGTAGTACTCCAGGCGGGCATTGATACCAAACCGTGCTCTTAAAGGAGAAGTAAGCAGCCCCGAACGGGTAGTAGCGCCCACAAGAGTAAAAGGGCTCAGGCTGATTTGCACGGTTCGGGCATTGGGGCCCGAATCCAGCATGATGTCAATTTTAAAGTCTTCCATCGCCGAATAGAGATATTCCTCTACGATAGGGTTGAGGCGATGAATTTCATCAATGAAGAGTACATTGCCTTCCTCCAGGTTGGTCAGCAGACCTGCCAGGTCGCTGGGTTTATCCAGTACGGGACCGGAGGTAATTTTAATCTGGGAGCCAAGCTCCTGAGCAATGATATGGGAAAGCGTCGTTTTTCCCAGCCCGGGAGGCCCATGCAAAAGCACATGGTCTAGCTGATCTCCTCGTTTTTTTGCAGCCAGCACAAAAACTTTGAGGTTCTCAATAATCTTATGTTGGCCGGTAAAGTCTTCAAAGCTCAGCGGTCGCAGTGCCTTCTCCAGATCGCGTTCGCCAGGACTCAGATGATCGGCATCACCTTTTAAATAGTCTTCTCTCATCTTCTGTAGCGTGATATTATTCTACAATAATTAATCATGGCTTATTCAAGCAGCTTCTGTCAGAATAAACCAATTTAATGAATTACGCCAAAACCAAATCAGCAAAGTCTTAGGCTTTTTCCAATCATATATGGGGAATCCACAAATTAAATCTAATTTTGCGGCGTTTAAAAACTCTTATGCTACTGAATAACGTTTTGATGAGCAGAATAACTCATTCTTTGACATGAATTCTTATCAGAAAAAAAATATAATTTATTCCATTGTACTATTGGGGCTGGTGGGCATCGTCTGGCTTTTTCGGCAGGCCAATGATGATAAAGAAGCAACACGCCCCCAGGTATCCTTTAGTGGGCAAACCATGGGTACAGTATACAATATCAAGTATCTGGATGATGAGGAAAGAAGCTTCAAAAGTGGCGTTGATTCATTGCTGGAAGTATTTAATTCCTCGCTGAATCATTATTTACCCGACTCAGAAATTTCCCGCTTTAACCACGGCGATACTTCAGACGTGGATACTCCCGGAGTGGACACGCTTTATTTTGAACTTCCTTACTTTTACCCGGTACTCCAAAAAAGCCAGGAAATTGTAGAAGCAACGAATGGAGCTTTTGACCCTACGGTAGCGCCCCTGGTTAATGCCTGGGGGTTTGGCCCGGAGAGCGGTGACCTGCCTGATAGCTCGGCGGTAGACTCCCTTTTGAACCTGGTAGGCTTTGAGAAAATTCAGTTTACCGAGGAGTACGTCACCAAAACCCAGCCTGAGGTACAACTTAATTTCAGTGCGGTAGCCAAAGGTTATGGAGTAGATATTATTGCTAACTATCTCAGCAGCAAAGGTATTGAGAATATGATGGTAGATATCGGGGGTGAAATTGTGTGTAAAGGAGTAAATAGCCGGGGAGAGACCTGGCGTATCGGTATAGATGATCCTATCCAGAGCGGTAATATGACACATGCACTTGCGATTGAAAATCAGGCGATCGCTACCTCGGGCGACTATCGTAATTTTTATGTACGCGGTGGTAAAAAATATTCTCATACTATTGATCCCAAAACAGGCTATCAGGTAGATCATTCGGTGCTTAGTGTATCGGTGATTGCGGATCATTGTATTACTGCAGATGCCTATGCCACCGCTTTTATGGTGCTGGGGCTGGAAGAAAGCAAAAAAGTGCTGGAAGCTGATCCTTCTCTGGAGGCATTGATTATTTATGATGATGCAGGTACCATAAAAACTTTTCAGACTCAGGGAGTGGAAGAAAATTTGCTAGAACTATAAGTGCTTTGTAGCTTAAACCTTTTGTCCCTTATCCCAAGCAAACAAATTTATAGGTAGCTACCTAGTTGAGTAGCCAAATATCAAAATACAGGCTGGAAATGATAAGTGCAGCTTGTGTAAAAAAACAGATGTATTGAAAGCAAGAAAATATAAAGTAATAGGGCTAATGTCAGGTACCTCGCTGGATGGGCTGGACATTGCTTACTGTCATTTTGGATGTATTGATGGCGTATGGCAGTTTGAGGTAATTGCCGCCAACACCTTTGAATATGAAGAAGCCTGGAAGAAACGGCTGGAAAACATCACCCAGGTAAGTGGAGAAGCGCTTACACAAACGCATCAGGAGTTGGGTGTGTGGATGGGGGATGCAGTTAAGCGTTTTATGAAAAAGCATGAAGTAGACCCTGAGTTTATTGCCTCACACGGACACACAGTGTTTCACCAGCCAGAGAAAGGTTTTACCCTACAGATTGGGAGTAGCTATGCCATGCATGCGCAGAGTGGCAAGCCGGTGATCAGTAATTTCAGAGATATGGACCTGGCACTGGGAGGGCAAGGTGCGCCCCTGGTTCCCATTGGCGACCGCCTGTTGTTTCCTCATCATGCGTTTTGTCTAAACATCGGAGGTATTGCCAATGTCTCTGCTGAAGTAAACGAAAAACGCCTGGCCTATGACATCAGCCCAGCTAATATGGTGCTTAATTATTTTGCCCAGAAGCTGGGGCAGGCGTATGATAAAGGTGGAGAACTAGCCCGTGCAGGTAAAGTCAATGAGGCTATCGTCAACAGATTGAATGATCTGGCATATTACAAGGCTCCTTATCCTAAATCTCTGGGCTATGAGTGGGTGCTGGAAAATGTCATCAGTCCGATGGAGAAGGAAGATATTGCTACGGAAGATATGCTGGCCACGCTTACCCATCATGTAGCGCAGCAGATTGCTGCCAATGTACATCTCTTGATGGATAAGCAACAGGAAAAACAAAACATTTCTTCTGATCAAGAAGCAAGCCTGATGGCTACCGGAGGAGGAGCCTTCAATGATTATCTGATTGAATGTATCAGAGAGTATAGCAAAGGGAGGTTTACTGTCGTTTTACCTAATGAACTGATTATTTCTTTTAAAGAAGCACTGATTTTTGCTTTCTTGGGAGTCTTACGCTTACGTAACGAAGTGAATTGCTTAAGCTCGGTAACCGGGGCCTCTTATGATCACAGTGCAGGAACTATTTATGGTAACATACAAATATAAACTCGTCTTTTTTAGTCTGTTATTATGCTTAGGTCTACAGGCTCAAGCTCAGGACTCATTAGAGGTAAAACCAAAAAAATGGTCTAGGCTGAGTATTGGTACCCGGCATGGCGGAGGAATCTCTTTTCTTTTAGTTCCTAATGAAAGCCTTACAACCACTCCTGATAACCCTCGTCCGAGATTAAACCCTGTAATTGGCTATAGTGGTGGTTTGTCTGTACAATATTATGCCCAACCCAATTTTAGCCTACAGGTTGGAATCAACTATACAGAAAAGGGATGGGAGCAGGAATTCCTTGATCAGGAATTAGGCGATTATACAGATAGCCTGTTCTTTCGCCAATACCTCAATTACATTGATGTTCCCATCATGGCACATGGTTATGTCGGGCAGAGAAATGTCCGTATTTATCTGGAAGCGGGTGTTTTTCTTAGCTATCTGCTTTCTCATAGCACCGAAAGAGAAGCCAGTATCACCGATGAGCAAATAAGATATCGGTATCAGGAAGGAAGAGATAACCGTTTTAATGTTGGGATATCCGGAGGGGGTGGCTTTGAAATTGTGACAGCCGTAGGCATGTTTCAGCTAGGAGGGCGCTATAGTCTGGGCTTTACCTCTGTATTGGATAAGAACATCACTCCCGTACCTAATCCTCTGCTCATGAACTCCGTTATGATCACGCTGGGATATTATGTACAGTTTTAGGCAATAATTGGAGCTTAAAATCTTTACTATCTACTATACTTTCTTAGGCACAAAGCTCAGCACAGAAAGGTCCTTTTCCTGCAACATTTCCTGGGCCACTGCCTGTATTTTTTTAGCGTCTGTAGCCCCTATCTTTTCATAGAGGGTTTCCAGGGTTTCCATTTCATACTCATCCAGAATGCTACGGGCCATGGCTAGCATCAGACTTTGGTTGTTTTCACTGCTCATGGCAAGTTGCCCCATCAGCTGTTCTTTGGTACGGTGCAATTGCATGCTTCCCAGCGGAACCTCCCGTAGCTTTTTTAACTCTTTCATCACATAAGCAGTGGCTTTTTCCAGTTGCCGGGGCTCGGTGCCAAAGTAGATGGAAAACATTCCGGTATCGGTATACGACTGATATTCGGCATCTACCGCATAGACCAGCCCGTGCTTCTCACGCAAGGCCATATTTAATCGGGTATTCATGCTTGGCCCGCCCAGTAAATTGGTCAGCATAAAAAAGGTCAGGCTATCCTCGTGCTGTACAGGATAAGCATCACGGCCAATAGCACATTGCGCCTGAGTAAGTGTGCGTTCAACCTGTAGCTGCTTGGATACATATTTTTTGAAAGGCTTTCTGCTTCTGCTAGAATGCTGAACAGGTATGTCTTTCAGGTATTTTTCGGCCAGACGAATCACCTTTTTCATAGGCAAATTGCCGACACAGGAGAATACCAGTTTGTCGGTGTCCAAATTTTCCTGTACAAAGCTCTTAAAATCCTCTCGGTGGAAACGACGGATGCTTTCGCTGGTGCCTAAAATATTCATGCCCAGCGGGTGTTTGCCAAAAACTACTTCATCAAAATCATCCTGAATGGCATCTTCCGGTGAGTCGTAGTACATCGCCATCTCTTCCAGAATGACATTACGTTCGCGCTCAATCTGCTTTTCCGGAAAAACGGAGTCAAAAGTAATGTCAGTAAGGAGTTCAAAAGCATTATCAAAGTGGCGGTCCAGCACAGAAGCGTAGAAGCAGATTTTCTCTTTGGTTGTATAGGCATTAAGCTCACCACCCACTGAGTCCAGCCGGTTCAGGATATGGAAAGCCTTGCGTTTTTTGGTGCCTTTGAAAGCCATATGCTCCCAAAAGTGCGCAATACCATGCTGATCAGGTTTTTCATCGCGGCTACCGATATCCAGTACAAAGCCGCAGTGAACTACTTTACTATGGGTAATTTGTTTATGTGCTATTCTGATCCCGTTAGGAAGGGTATAAAGTTCGTATTCTGTCATAAATTGTTTAAGATCTTAGCTACCTAAGATACTTCATGTTCAAAGAGGGATGCTAAAATAACAGAATTGAGACTAATGTTAGTTTGGAAAGTGTGATCTTATTTTAGAATAATTATCAAAAGGGCGTTCCGTGCGTAGCACGCATGATCTGACGGGCCAGCAGCTTTACATTTGAAATCATTCCCACACCAATTTCTGAAATGAATGCGCTGCCGAAGAGGCGCTGCACATTTCTTCCAACCCAAAGACGTTGGGCAAAAAGTTTGCTCCAGACGCTGCTGTAGGCTTTTTCCAGCACTTCCCGTTCAAAATGACTGCTTTTGTAGTGTTCAATAATCAGTTCGGAAAGCAGTTTGGCAGAATGGATAGCTAACGCCATACCATTGCCACAGAGCGGCGTGATCAGTCCGGCAGTATCGCCCGACATCAAAATATGGTTTTCTACCGGAAGCTTGGGGGCAAAAGAGATTTCATTGATCACCTCCGGTTTGTCAAACAGAAACTCTGATTCCGTAAAAAGCCTTTTGAGATACGGATTTTCGTACAATACGGCCTTTTCCATCGCCTCTATGCTGCCATACTTCCTCAAATCCTGACGGCTTCCCAGGTAGCACATATTGTATTTGTCACCTTCTACCCGGCTGATGCCACAGTAACCTCCCCTGAAGTTGTGCAGCGCAATCATATCTTCAGGAAAATCTGCGTGTAAATGGTATTTGACACCGATATAAGGAGAACTTTGGGTAGTAAATTTGCGCTTCAATTGCTTGTCCAGTCGCGAGCGCTTACCGTAGGCACCGATTACCAGCCTGCTTTGTACCTGTTTTCCCTGTGGCAGTGAAATGTTGAAATGATGCTTTTCAAAAGAGACTTCCTGCACGGCAGTATCCACCAAGCAGGCTGCACCAGCCTCCACAGCTTTTTGATAAAGAAAATGATCCAGGGCGTAACGGCTGATGCCAAATCCACCCAGGTCTAAAGGCATGATACTGCTCTTTCCTGAAACCGAAGTGAGCATAAAATTTCGGATAGCAACGGGCTGCAACTCCTTAGGAAAGAGGCTATTTTTATCAAGAAAAGGCAGAACTTCATTAGAAATATACTCGCCACAGACCTTATGAAAAGGATAATGCTTTTTTTCAATAAGCTGCACTTCCAGACCGGAATGGGCGAGCAAAATGGCATTGACCAGTCCTGCCAAACCTCCTCCAATAATCGTTACGTCTTTCAAATTTTGGATAGTGTTATGGTTCTAGGTATTAGGGTGTTATAGTTAGTAGTTATGCATTTATTGTTTATCTGTGAAATAAGTGAGTGAATTTATTGAATAACGTAACTCTTTTTAGAAGCAGTAGTTCGCACCCTAACACCCTAACACCCTAACACCCTAACACCCTAACACCCTAACACCCTAACACCCTAACACCCTAACACCCTAACATCACGCAGAAACTTCTTCTTTTTTCTTTTCTTCTTCCCGCTCTTTCTGGGCAATCTCTCGTTGCTTTTCCTCAAAGTTGATAATGCGCTTAGCCATCCCCGGAAAGATAAAACCATGAAAAGGATAGACAGCCCACCAATATGCCCTTCCCGCCAGTCCGTGAGGTCGGTAGGTAGCAGTTTGGAGTAGATAGGATTGTCCTTCTTCCTCAATGACATCAAACTCCAGCCAGGCATCACCGGGCAGCTTCATTTCAGCGTAGAGCAACAACCTGCCTTCTTCTTTGTCGGCTACCAGCACCCGCCAAAAATCCAAGGCGTCGCCGGGAACAAGCTGGCTGGGACTGCGACGCCCTCTTCTCAGCCCTACGCCCCCTACCATCTGATCCAGAAAGCCTCTGATCTTCCAGAGAAAACCCAGATAATACCAGCCCCGATCTCCTCCTATGCTCCAGATGTTTTTGATAATCTGTTCTTTAGGTTTATCAAAAGAGACCTTACGCACATCGCGATACACACCGTATTCTGGCACCTTCACATGGTCCATAAGGTTAATTTTTATCTTTGAGCTGTTGAAAGAGTCTTTCCAGCTGGAGATGACTTCATTCTGGGCAATGCGGTTAAAAGCTCTTTCTACCGCCTCTCTGTAGGAAAGCAGCTCTATCTGGACGATATCTTCTATACCCTTGTGCTGAATAATAACTTGGTTTTTCATACTATCTACTAAACCACGAGCCAGCTTAAAGGAGGTACTGGTAACAAAGTAAAGCCACAAAGAAGAAATGCGGGGGGAAAGTACAGGTACAGAGATAATATAACGTTTTAAGTTTCTGACTTCAGCAAACTGTAGCATCATTTCTTTATAAGAAAGCACTTCAGGACCACCAATATCATAAACTTTATTGTAAGCCTCATTTCTCAATAATACTCCATCAAGGTATTGTAAGACGTTACGGAGGGCAATGGGTTGACTTTTGGTACTTACCCACTTGGGAGCAATCATGACAGGCAGCTTCTCTACCAGGTCGCGGATAATCTCAAAAGAAGCGCCTCCTGAGCCGATGATAATCCCTGCACGCAGCACAGTGGTAGGGATCTGGCTCTGCATCAGGATATCTTCCACATTTTTACGCGAACGCAGGTGTTTGGATAAATTATCATCATTTACAATACCGGAAAGATAGATGATCTGCCGGCAAGAGGTTTTTTTGATGTTATCTACAAAATTATGGGCAGCTTTGGCTTCCAGTTTTTCATAGTCGGCAGAGGCACCGATAGAGTGTACCAGATAATAAGCAGCGTCAAGGTCCTGAGGCATATCTTTAAGCGTTTCCTCTTTGAGCAGGTCAGCCTCAAAATAAGATATATTCTCCTGAAGGGATTTGTCCACCTTCATTCTCCGCTTGTCCCGTACCAGGCATACTACATCATGTCCATTACGAACTAATACCGGCAGCAGGCGCATACCAATATAGCCGTTTGCTCCTGTCAATAATATTTTCATGCTAATCGTCTTTGTAGTCAGAATTATATATCCTAATAACTCCCTGACATACAATCTGTTCAGAAGAAACTAATAGCGGGTTATGGTTCTTAGTCTTATGGTGCAATGGTATTATAGTTTTTGGAGAGTAGTTAAGTTATACTTTCCAAATAACTATGATACTATAACACCATCACACCCTAACACTATAGAACTGCTATTTGCCTAAAAGCGAATTAAATGTAGCTTTACTAACAAATAACTTTAACGCTATGCAAAAATACACCAACCTACTTTTTGGATTTATGCTCTTCGCAGCCTGTAATTCTTCTACGCAGGAGCAATCTGCTACCCAGGAAAAAGAAGAAGAGGCACAAGCTGAAGCTACCAGCTATCAGACTACCGGTTCTATTGAACGTATTTCAGAAAAGCTGAATGAGGTCGTTCCCCCCGATGCCCAACTGGAAATACTGGCAGAAGGCTATGAGTGGACAGAAGGGCCGGTCTGGATTCCTCAGGGCAATTATCTGCTGTACTCAGATATTCCACCCAATAGTATTTTTAAGTGGAAAGAAGGAGAAGGGGCATCTCTCTACTTAAAACCTTCAGGCTTTACCGGAGAAAATTTTGAAGGAAGAGAACCGGGTTCTAATGGGCTTATACTGGATGATCAGGGAAGACTGGTGCTCTGTCAGCATGGTGATCGCCGCATTGCCCGCATGACTGCGCCTCTGGATGAACCTGCTCCTCAATTTGAAACTATAGTAGATAGCTATCAGGGCAAGCGGCTAAACAGTCCTAATGACCTGGCTTATCTGAGCAATGGCGATTTGTATTTCACCGATCCTCCCTATGGCCTGCCAGGGGGGGCAGATAGTGAAGCCAAAGAGCTTGATTTTCAGGGCGTATATCGTTATTCTGAAGATAATAATGAGCTGGTTTTACTTACCGATGAGCTAAGTCGCCCGAATGGGATCGGCTTTTCTCCGAATGGAGAAACTTTGTATGTAGCCAATTCTGATCCCGAACGCGCCATCTGGATGGCTTATGATGTGAATGAGGAAGGTAATATTGAGAATGGTAGGGTATTTTATGATGCCACAGATAAGACTGGCGATGAGCCTGGCTTGCCCGATGGTTTTGCAGTTCACAGCGGTGGTTATCTTTTTGCTACCGGTCCGGGTGGTGTATGGGTCTTTTCTCCTGAAGGGGAACACTTAGGCACTCTCAAGACCGGGCAGGCTACGGCCAACTGCACTTTCAATGCTGACGAATCTGTGCTTTATATCACTGCCGACATGTATCTGATGCGTATCGTGCTGAAAGGAGAAGCTTCGTAAACAAGAGAAGCGGTTGTGAGAATTACTAATATGCTTAACAAAATGAAAAACATACTGGTAGCCGTAGATTTTGACGAGAGAACTTTTGGCCTGGTAGACTATGCTGCCGAACTGGCCATAAAATTTGATGCCAAAATATGGATTGTACACATTGCAGCACCGGAGCCGGACTTTGTAGGCTATGATGTTGGTCCGCAGTATATCAGGGATAGCCGCGCTGATACTTTGAAAGCCGAACATAAAAATCTGAAGTTACTTACGGATAAATTGCATCAGCAGAGCATAGAGGCTGATGCACTACTTATTTCTGGCCCTACTGTACAGATGATTTTAGACGAAGCTAAAAAGTTGAAGGCTGACCTCATCATCACTGGTTCTCATGACCATAGCTTTCTCTACAATGCTTTTGTGGGCAGTGTTTCTTTAGAGCTTTTTAAAAAGTCTAAGATCCCCCTCCTGACAGTGCCTTTAGATGATGATTAAATATTAGGGGCAGTTTTTAGCTGAAGCGGTCTATCAGGTTTTGGAAAAGCCTGTTGATGGGATAAGAAGGTCCGTGCATCAGGTAAGCCATCGTAATGCCGCTACGCATGGCTTCAAACTGCTGCATCGTATCCGTAGCACTGAGGTAACCAAGCTGCTCAAAGAAGTGAATCAGGAATTTACGATGATCGTCAAAAGCACTGATCAGTTGCTGGGCAGTCTCCTTTTTGAGGTCGGGCTGGAAAATAAGCGAGTGGTACAACTGCCAGAATTCACGTTCCTCTACCAAAGACTGGCGAAATTTCCGGATGATCTGTTCCAGTTTTTTGGAGGCTGTCAGGCTGTTCTGGAGTTGAAGGTCATCAGTACTTAGTATTCCTGTGATCTTGTGTAGGCTAAAGTCTACAATAGCCTGTAGTAAGCCATCTTTGCTTCCGAAGTGATAAAATAGCAGCCCATGCGATATATTGCATGTTCGGGCAATAGTTGCCGCTGTGGTGGTGTGGAATCCATTTTTTGCAAATAACTGCATTGCAGTAAGCATGATTTTCTCTTTGCTAATCTCAGCCAGCGATTTCTCCGGGCTTGTTTGAAAAACGGAATCAGACATAAGCAGTTGTTTTATGACGGTCCAGAAGGCAATAAGTGGTTGAAAATAGATAATTAAGCTCTTACTTTCCGCGTAATTCTACCCACTAACATACACCTGCCAGATTCGGCGATAATGCCAATGCTGAGATTAAACAAAACTACGGTTGGCAGTGCGATTTCATTTTGTAAATTGAGGGATTGCATAAAAACAACCTAAAACCATCATTCCTCTTAGAAATGAGCACTAAAGTCCCCTTTTCAAGATGCTTCGCAGTATGTAAAATCCTTATGGGTAGCTTGGCTATCCTGAACTTTTCTGCCTGCCAACCGACCGAAAAAGATAGCACTTATGATTCACGGCTTTTTGAAAAAGCTGCTTCAAATGCTGAGCAGGCCCATGAGGGTTTTGTGCGAAGTGATGCTTACATGAGAGCCTGGCTTGAGCATGCTGACCCCCGGACTAAACTTATTCCCCGTAACCTTTACGATGACAGTACGATCTGGAATGGTAAAGATGCAGCGGCAGACAATTACCCTTTTATGGTACTTACCAGCTTTTTTACCGACCGGAATTCATATCAGGGGGTGATGCGAGAGATGCTGGAAAACGAAATGGAGCTTACTTCACGGGTAGCATCCATGCCGGATACCTACTCATTTGTAAAGCAGGACTTTGAAGATGAGGAAGTAGCCATGGAAAGAATACTTTTTGGTACTTCTGAGTACATCAAAGATGGTTTGTTGCCTCTTACGGAATGGCTGGGTACAAGCCCCTGGTCGGAGCGTATGGTCAATATGCTCAGTGATATGGATGAATATGTAGACGTAGCCGGAGGGTTTGGCGACGAATATTTCGGAAGTGCGCCTGAAGCTGAGGTAAATGGTGAGTTGCTACAGGTCTTATCGCGTGTCTACTGGATGACAGGAGAGCAAAAGTTTCTGGACTGGGCCATACAGATTGGCGACTATTACCTATTGGGCGAAAAATATCCTCTGACGGGTTTTGACTATCTTCGCCTGCGTGACCACGGCTGTGAGCTGATCTCCGGCTTGTGTGAGTTATACGTTACATTGCATTTTGCCGATCAGGAAAAGAAAGACGAATACCAGGAAAAGCTGCATCGTCTTTTGGATTATATCTTGGCACATGGCAGAAATGAAGACGGCTTATTTTATAATGCGATCAATCCTCAGAATGATGCGGTGGTGGATGCGCAGGCTGCCGACACCTGGGGCTATACCCTGAACGGATACTATGCTGTTTATATGATAGACAGTGTGAAAGCTTATAAAGAAGCAGTAGACAAAGTTTTTGCCCACCTGGGTAAGTACCAGAATTTTGACTGGGAAAGAGGAAGTGCTGATGGCTATGCCGATGCCATAGAAAGCGCACTTAATCTCTACAACAGAATTCCTGATGAACGAGCCGCAGATTGGATAGACAGTGAGGTCCAAGTGATGTGGGCGATGCAGGATTCCAGCCATCGGGAGGGTACAGAGCAATGGAAAGGCTCAGGCATTATAGAAGGCTGGCATGGAGATGGTAATTTTGCCCGTACCACCATCATGCATAATCTATGGAAATCTCAGGGAACTTATGTGCAGCCTTGGAGTAAAGAAGTTAAACTAGGTGCAGTGCAGCAAGGCGATACATTGTTCATTGCATTATCTTCATCGGTCCCTTGGGAAGGTAAACTTTATTTTGATCAGGCCCGCCACAGCACTTCCATGAACTTACCAATAGACTGGCCTCGTATCAACCAGTTTCCTGAATGGTTTACGGTTGATGCGGAGGATACTTATCAATGGATAGATGTGCAGGCAGAAACTTCTGAAGCGGTAGATGGAGAAAGTCTTCTGGAAGGAGTGCCTCTCAGCTTATCGGCTGGTGAGAAAAAGTTTTTGATAGTGGTCCCAACAACTGACTAATCTTTTAAGGAGACTCAATCCAATGCATTCCCTGAGAACCTGCTAGGAGTATTTTTTATCATATTCCCCCAAAATGGGGGAGCAAAAGATTGTGAAAAAATGAGCAATTTGGGAAGGAGAAAATGTATGTCATATGTTCTGGAATTATCTGAAGATCGCTTACCGCCATTTGGTAAATCATAAAGTATTTACACTGATCAATATACTGGGCTTGGGCATCGGTATGAGTTGCTGCCTTTTTATTTACCTTTTTGTACAGCATGAGCTGAGTTATGATACCTTTCATCTTAAAAAAGACCGCCTGTACAGAATTGTCTACCATGCCAATAATGACTATGATTATGCCCGTGTTCCTCCTCCCTTAGCACCTCTGGTGCAGGAAAATCTTTCGGGAGTAGAAGCTACTGCCCGGGCCTACGGACGAGATATGAGTGTGAGCGTTCCTGATCCTAACGGTATGAGTGAGCAGCAGGATTATGAGGAGACCAATGTGTTCATGGTAGACTCTACCTTTTTCCCGCTTTTTGATTTAGACTTTATAGCAGGCAGTGAGCAGGAAAATCTTGCCCTGGCGCAGCGGCTTATTCTTACTGAAACTCTGGCTGCAAAATACTATGGTGAGCAATGGCGACAGAATCCACCGATCGGTCGTACCATTATGGTAGAAGGTATTCATCCTTATCAGATTGCTGCGGTAGTCAGCGATTTCCCCGAAAACTCACACCTGGATTTTAGTATGCTGCTGCCTTATAATGATATGTTTGCGCTGATGGATGATGAAAGAAGGGAAGGCATGCGAGATAATTTATCCAAAAATTGGGTAATCTCTCACTCCCATGCTTATGTGCTTCTGGAAAAAGGAGCAGATCCGCAGGAAGTCAATCAGGGGATGGCACAGCTGTTGGAAACTTATGCTCCTGAGCCCTTGCGCGTAGGGCAGAGCTTTACTTTGCAGGCTGTACCGGATATTTATCTCAATCCTGATATTTATCTTAATCCCGGGCCGGTCAGTGACATTACCAATATCTACACTTTCACTGGCATAGCCCTGATTACTTTGCTGATCGCTTGCTTTAACTTCATCAATCTTTCCACAGCACAATCGCTTAAGCGGAGCAAAGAGGTGGGCATGCGGAAAGTACTGGGAGCCCGCAAACCACAGTTGTTTTTGCAGTTTTTGGGTGAATCTCTATTGATCAGCTTTTTTGCTTTGATACTAGCCGGCCTGATCATTGGCAGTACATTACCCGAATTCAACAGCCTTACCCAGAAGAGTTTTACCTTTGCTGATCTGACCCATACGCCTGTGCTGCTTATTTTCATCGGCGTATTCCTGCTGACTGGCTTACTGGGAGGAAGTTATCCGGCATTTTATACCACCAACATCCAATTGGCAAGTGTGCTGAAAAACAAAGCGCCCTTGAGAGCTAGCTTTCAGCGCTTTTCTCTGAGGCAGGTATTGGTATTGATACAGTTTACTATATCCATTGCTTTGATCGCCGGGACAGTGATCATTTATCAGCAGCTTCGCTACCTGCAAAACCAGTCCATGGGATTTCAGAAAGAGGCTATGCTAACCCTGCCTTTGTACAGTACCAACATGAACAATGTGTTTGGAGCAGGAGGTGTAGATATGCGACAGAAAATGAACTCCTTTGAAGAAAGGCTGCTGAGCGACGCGAATATTGAGGCTGTAACTCTTTCATCCGGAGCTCTGGGCACTACTGTGGTTGCCCGCCGGGTAGAACCGGAAGGATTAGAAACCGAAGGACGTTTGTTTGTACCAACCCTGGCGGTAGATTATGATTTTAGTGAAACCTATGGTCTGGAATTAGTTGCCGGTCGGGATTTTGACATAGAAGCAGGTTCTGATCATATAGATGCTTTTGTTGTCAACGAAACTAGCGTCAGAAACTTTGAGTGGGGTAGTCCGGAAGAAGCTTTGGGCAAGCAAATTGACCTGGAAGGAAAGCAGGGCAATGTGATCGGGGTTGTCAAAGACTTCCATTATACCTCATTGCACAGTGCTATTGGTTCTCTGATACTGGGAGTAGACGTTCCGCTTTTTAATACATTTACCATCAAAGTGAATAGTGAAAATCTGAGCGAAACGGTAGCTTATGTTGAAGACCAGTGGCAGGAATTTTTTCCTCATAAGGCTTTTGAGTACGATTTTCTGGACGAGCAACTGGAACGAGCCTATCAGGCAGAAGACCGGTTGGGTGATATTATCGCTATTTTCGCCCTTCTTGCCATATTTGTATCCTGTCTCGGCTCTTACGGTCTGGCTTTACTGCTGGCTAAGCAGAAAGAAAAAGAAATCAGCATCCGCAAAGTTTTGGGTGCGGAGATCGCTCAAATTCTGGGCATGCTTACCAGAGGGTACTTTACGTTGATATTGCTGGCGAGTCTCCTGGCCGTGCCTCTGGCATACTGGGGTATGACCCACTGGCTGGAAAATTTTGCTTACCGCACCGAAATGAGTTGGTGGCTCTTTGGCATCGCCATACTGATGGTACTCATTCTGGCTGCCATCACCATTAGCTACCAGACCATCAAAGCGGCAGTGGCCAACCCTGTGCATGCGCTCAAGGATGAGTAGTTTACAACATAAGCCGGAGAAAATTGAACAGCACTTAAGATGTTCTGTCTTCCGGACCCATTTTCTTGGTGGTAAAAGTATACCTGTGTTCACCAGCGATGTGGGTGAAGGGCATGTATTTACCCAGCCACCACACGCTATCGTCTGGCATCAGGTCTACTGTCATGTTCCCGACTTTGCTAATCAGTTGAGGGGGAGCATTTTTTTCTAGTTGAAGGTCGTCAAAATAGATGCTAAACGGATAATCATGTCCATCATTGATAGTCCACACACCTAAATTAATTACAATCCGGTCGGCTTGGAGATCTGCAAACTTTTGCCCGTTCTGTTGCTCAAAGTCCCGGGCGATATTAAGGTTAGCCTGATGCCATTGATCAGAATCGCTATCCAGTTTGAGATGGATGGAATCTGTCAATTCTTTTTCCTCTTTGCTTTCCATACCTGTGTAAGCTGTTCCTGTCCAGTAAAGCAGGCTCATCCGTTTGAAAGACCGGGCAAAGGCTTCTACCCATACAAAGGCGCCGCACCAGCCTTGCAAGTCGCTATTTTTGCTATCCACCTTATATCTCAACTTAAGTAGAGGAGACTGATTCGCTTGCCATTGTACTGCCTGACAAATCCGGTTGATAGTCTGGGGCAGGCGGTCTTGCCCGGGGATATCGTAGCCTCTTTTGCGACTATGCAGATAGAGAGCATGAAAACCACTGTTGTTATACAAAGGGCGGACTTCGCAAATATTAGAGGGGTTAAGATCCTCTGTGTAGACAAAGCGGGGCGTCCAGCCTGTGAGTCCTTGCTCAAAACCTCCATTGGTTAAGCTAGGCTGGGCAGATAGTTGCCATTTGTTGGTGAGCCAGAGGGCATATTTTTCTTCGTCAAACTCAGGCAAAGCTTCCGGGTAGGGAAATTCTTCTTCGGTTACCGTCTTAAATTTCACTTTGGCTTCCTTGCCTTTAACCTCTACAATAGCTACGCCCTGACAAGGGCCTCCGGCAAAATCTTCCTCTCCAAAAGCCCGCGGACGATAGCCCGCCGCAGGCAGATTGATCATCTTCATCCCCTTATAGGTCACTGCTGTTTTAAAAGAAGCTTTGATAGGAATATGCACATGCCCACTGAAAATGTAATGCACATTTCCATGGTTAGCCAATATATCCAGCAAAGTGCGTTTAACCGTCACTGATTCAGCATAATTGATTAGCGGATTGATACCGATAGGATGGCTGGGCACGTGTTGAAAAAAGAAGGTAGGACTGTCTTTGTTTTTTTCCAGGTCTCTTTCCAGCCAGTCAAAATAATGCGGATGAGTCTCCCAGAAATTAGGGCGGAGCGGATCAGGCCAGACAATAAAGTGCCATTCACCCAGGTCAAATGAATAGAGCATTAGTTCCATCCCGTTCATAGCCTTTTGCGCAGCAAAGTAGTTGCTAAAAGCTTCCATATTATAGCCGGGTGTAAATACAGATTGGTAGCGGGTCTCATGGTTGCCAATGGCGTAGAGAACGGGCGTTTTTAGCTTGCTAAAGAACTCCTGCATCTGCACAAAATTTGCCATCTGCCCCTGGCTGTCCACGATATCACCTAGTACCAGGGCAAACTGTGGTTGACTGCTTAGCTCATTGACCCGCTCTACACAATCTTCCACCCAGGCATTGTGTATTTTCATCCGGGTGGGATGATTGCCTTCCTCTTTGGGGTCTCCGCCCTGAGGGTCTGCCATAATTACGAAGCTAAAATTACTATCTGCCTCATCTCCACCTACATCTTTCAGGTTAATGGTTCCTATTTCTTTGTCCAGCAGTAGGTTAGCAGTAGTTTTACTGTCATTAATATTTGCGTTAATTTCATTTTGCTTTACAAGCTCAGCCAGTGTAAAGCTGAACTCCTGTATACCTTCTATAAGAATTGTACTACTTTCCTGCGCATCTTTGAGCCATAATACTATCACGTCAGTTTGCATCATGCTGGCAGAAGAGCTAAAGCTTTGGTTTTCAGAAGAGAAATCATCTTCTCCCGGCTCAAAAAAGTACGATTTGATTCTGTCAACTTTGGCTCCTTTTACTTTTACTCTACCCTCAAGATTACTAAACTTATTTTCATCGTTTGCGCTGAATGCAAGTCGTACAGCTATCTCTTCTTCCTTCGTTATCGCGTCTTGAAGGGTATTTACAGATGGATAATGGCAGGGAGTAAGGGAGAAAGTATTTTTGTACAAGCCTTCACGAGCCAACAATAAAGAAGAGCTGCCAGCGCCAAGGTTCTTGATAAAATTTCTTCTTTTCATAACTTGAGATAAGGTTCTGGGTTCACCTATGTTCACAAAACACAGGGAAGCTTATTCATCTAAACTACATAATTCTCAGATTTTTTTAATAATCTTGTAAAGATTGTAATTTAGACAACTGACCTTACTTTTTGAGTTTATGACTGATAGTTCTGAAGGCTTTTTGCTAGGATATGATTTAGGAAGCTCTTCCATCAAAGCGAGTTTGGTGAGCGTTGCGGATGGAGAAGTGTTGGCGAGTGCTACTTCGCCTCAACAGGAAATGGCTATGGCTGCTCCTCAGGAGGGCTGGGCTGAACAAGATCCGGAAATGTGGTGGGAACACATGATTAAGGCTACCCAAGCCCTAAAAGCCAAACATGGAGCCGCACTGGCACAGGTAAAAGCCATTGGCATTTCTTACCAGATGCATGGGTTGGTGCTGATTGATAAAGCGCTTAAAGTGCTTCGTCCTTCTATTATCTGGTGTGATAGCCGGGCGGTGTCTATCGGCCGTCAGGCATTTGAAGCCTTGGGAGAAGAGTACAGTCTGGGGCACCTGCTTAACAGCCCTGGTAATTTTACCGCCTCCAAGATAAAGTGGGTAAAGGAAAATGAACCGGACGTTTACGCCCGTATCCATAAGATGATGCTCCCCGGAGATTATGCTGCTATGAAGCTGACCGGAGAAATTTGTACTACAGTATCAGGGCTTTCCGAGGGTATCATGTGGGATTTTCGCGAGCAATCTCTTGCCTCAAAGCTGCTTGAGCATTATGGTATCAATCCTGACTTTATTCCTGAAGTAGTGCCTACCTTTGCCGAGCAGGGTAAGGTAACTGCTGATGTGGCTGAACAATTAGGACTTCCTGTAGGGATTCCGGTCGCATACAGAGCAGGAGACCAGCCGAATAATGCGTTATCCCTCAATGTGCTGGAGCCAGGAGAAGTGGCTACCACTGCCGGAACATCAGGGGTGATTTATGGGGTCAGTGATCAGCTGGATTATGATCCACAGTCCAGAGTGAATACTTTTGCCCATGTAAACTATAGCAGGGAGCATCCCCGCTACGGAATACTGGCTTGTGTGAACGGAACCGGAATCCAGAACAGCTGGCTGAAAAATAATATGGTAGGAAACAATGCTGATTATGAAGCCATGAACCTGCTGGCTGCACAGGCACCCATAGGTTCTGCCGGAGTAACAATTTTGCCTTTTGGCAATGGGGCGGAGCGTACACTAGCTAATGCGGATATAGATGCGCACATCCATGGATTAAAATTTAACACCCACAGCCAAAGCCATATACTACGGGCTGCTCAGGAAGGAATCGTTTTCGCCCTGAAATACAGTTTTGATATTATGCAGGGCATGGGCATGCAGATCAAAAAAGTGAAAGCTGGCCGTGCCAATATGTTTCTCAGTCCGATCTTTCGTGAGGCTTTTGCCAATATTACCGGAGCAGAAGTAGAACTATACAATACAGACGGTGCTGCCGGGGCAGCAAGAGGGGCTGGTGTAGGAGCCGGGGTATACACTGACTTTAAGGCTGCTTTTACTGGTCTGAAACAAGTAGGAGAAGCCGCTCCTGAGCCAGATAAACAGTCTGCCTATCAGGAAGCATATGAACGTTGGTATACTTTGCTTCAGCAACATCTGGCATAGTCACGATGCTGAATTAAATATATTTTAAACTTAACATACAAGACACAACCATGACAAAGGGAGTACAGACATCCGAATTTTTTCCAGAGATTGGTAAAATCAACTATGAAGGCAGAGAGTCTGATCATATTTTTTCATATAAGTTTTATGATGAAGACCGTGTAGTAGGTAACAAAACCATGAAAGAGCATCTGCGCTTTGCAGTGGCTTACTGGCATAGCTTCTGCAACGAAAACAGTGATCCTTTTGGCTCAGGCACACGTGATTTCCCCTGGAATACGAGCAAAGACCCAATGGATAATGCCAAATACAAACTGGAAGCTGCTTTTGAGTTTTTTACCAAACTTGGAGTGCCTTATTACTGCTTCCATGATGTAGACATTGCCCCCGAAGGAGATACAGTAGCCAAATCTGAGAAGAATCTTCAGGAGATTGTAAAGATGGCCAAAGATTACCAAAAATCTACCGGCGTTAAACTACTTTGGGGTACGGCAAACCTGTTCTCTAACCCTCGCTACATGAACGGAGCTTCTACCAATCCTGATTTTGAAGTGGTATGCCATGCCGGAGCACAGGTAAAAGCAGCCTTAGAGGCTACCGTTGAACTAGGTGGTGAAAACTACGTATTCTGGGGTGGCCGGGAAGGATATGCCGCCCTGATCAATACCAATATGAAGCGTGAACTGGATCACATGGGGCATTTTCTGCGTATGGCCCGTGACTACGGTCGTAAAATCGGCTTCAAAGGAAATTATCTTATTGAACCCAAGCCAGCAGAACCTTCCAAACATCAGTATGACTTTGACTCAGCCACTGTCATCGGCTTTTTGAGAAGCCAGGGATTGGCCGATGATTTTAAAATCAATGTGGAGCAAAACCATGCGATTCTGGCAGGGCACTCTTTTGCACATGACCTGCAAACTGCTTCTGACGCCGGTATGCTGGGTAGTATTGATGCCAATATGGGAGATGTGCAGAATGGTTGGGATACCGATTACTTTCCTACCGACCTCTATGACAGTATCCATGCTATGATGATTGTTTTACAACAGGGCGGAATAGCTCCCGGAGGGCTTAACTTTGACGCTAAAGTACGCCGTACCTCTTCAGATTTGGAAGACCTGTTCATTGCCCATATTGCAGGAATGGATACCTTTGCCCGTGGTTTGTTGATCGCACATGACATTATGGAAAATTCTAATTTCCTGAAGATGAAAAAAGAGCGCTATGCCTCTTTTGATTCAGGAAAGGGTGCAGAATACGAAGCAGGCAAACTTAAGCTGGAAGATCTGCGTAACCTGGCTGAGCAGAATGGCGAGCCTAAGAAAACCAGCGGTAAAATTGAGCTTTACGAAACGATCATCAACAATTATATCAAGTAAATAAAGGTCACGTATCATTGTAATCAATATTACAGAATACTCCTGAAGTTTATAATCTCAGGTGTATTTTGTTTCAACGTATAAAGATATGAAAGAAGTAGCCCTCGGTATAGACATTGGTGGAACCAATACCAAATTTGGTTTCGTGGATAAAGAAGGTAATATGTATGGTGAGACATCTGTTTCTACCGTCAAAACGCCTCCTGGTGATGTTGATGCTTACCTTAAATATATACACGAAGAAGTAGAAGCGCTTCGCAGACAAATAGCCGAGAAACTAAATATTGTAGGAGTAGGCATAGGAGCTCCCAACGGGAACTACTTTACGGGTACCATAGAATATGCACCTAATCTTACTTTCAGAGGAATAGTGCCTTTGGTAAAGCTTTTTCAGCAATATTATAATGTGCCAATGGTTATGACCAATGATGCCAACGCTGCTGCTATCGGTGAAATGATTTATGGCGGTGCCAAAGGCATGAAGAACTTTATCATGATTACACTGGGCACCGGTTTGGGAAGTGGTTTTGTAGCAAATGGTGAATTAATTTATGGTAATGATGGCTTTGCCGGAGAAATGGGGCATTTGCTGCAAGATCCGGGAGGCCGTGTGTGCGGTTTGGGTCGTAGAGGCTGCCTGGAAGGTTATGTGTCTGCTACAGGCATTAAAAGGACGGTTTTTACACTTTTGGGAGAAATGAATGATGATAGCCCTTTACGAGATGTAACCTTTAATCAGTTAACTGCCAGCATGATTACTGATCTTGCAAAAAAAGGTGATCCAATCGCTCTTGCTGCTTTTGATCAAACTTGCAACTTATTGGGTCAAAAACTGGCCGATGTCACTGCCATTTTTAGTCCGGAGGCAATCTTTCTCTTAGGAGGTTTAGCCAAAGCGGGTAAGGAGTTGCTTTTTGACCCTACAAAAAAATACATGGAACACTATATGTTTCAAGTGTTTAAAGATAAGGTAAAACTTCTTCCTTCTGCGCTGGAACATAGAAACGCTGCTGTACTCGGTGCAAGCGCTCTTGCCTGGAAGGAGATGGGAATAAACGTAGATTAGTTTATTTGCGTAAGCCTTCAGCCGGACGCACACCACCGAATTCATATCCGAATGGGGTGAAACTTAATTTCATGAGTTTGAAATGCTGTAACCCAAAAGGAATGCCAATGATTGAAATGCAAAGAGCTAAGCCAAGTACCAGATGGGTAAGGGTTATCCAAATACCTCCCAGTAAAATCCATAGCACATTCAAGATAGTAGACACACCTGAACCTGTATCGGGTGTGTTTTTTATTTCATTGCCAAAAGGCCATAAACTAGCCCCTGCCAGTTTGAAAGATTGAATCCCAAAAGGAATACCAATTATAGTAATACATAGCAATATCCCGGCAATTAGATACTCGATAGCAATGGCAAATCCTCCCAGGACAATCCATAGTATGTTTCCAATAAAATTCATATCAGAAAGTAAGCGTTTGATGAATTACTAATGAATAAGCTGAAATAGCAATTTATTTCTCTAAGAACAGCTTATTAAGAAAAGTGTTAGTAAAAAGTATTCTTGTAAAAAAAAAGGGTAATAATGGGGATGATATGATAAACCTGAAGATGTTCAGGGTGTATCAGGCTTACTTTACAGGCACGTAATTAATACTGATAAGAGAATATAAGAAAAAAGCCAGTTCAAATTAAGTTGAGCTGGCTTCCTGGAATAATTTATAATGCTAGCTTGGCAGAAGTGCGTAAACTCTTCAGGTCATGCAACGCTAACTTAACAGATTCACGCTGTCCGATAATAAGATTCTTGGTAGACTCCTCAGCATCTGCCATTCCTTCTTCATACTTGGCTAAGCTATTTAGCTCGTGTCTCAAGCAATTCTCCAAAGTCTGATCAACTGTATTAAGTAGGATTAGTAAATCAGGCTGTGCAAAAGCTTCCTGAACATAATCAGGATCTTGGGGTCCAGTATGAGGCTCACCGCCCAAGAAACGAATCTCTTCGCGGGTAGACTTACGGAAGTTTTCTCTTTGTTCTGCCAGACACATGAATAAACCTTTTATGGAAGGGTCATCGATTTCTTCAGCAGCTTTATGATATCCTTTTTTCGCATCAATGCTTTTAGCAAGCAAGCTATTCAATCGGCTTAATGTTTCTAATTTTTTGCTCATCACTACGGAGATATTCAAGTTTATTAATAGTCTAAAAAATGTTTTTCGTTACTATATACGCAAAGTTAATACCTTTAGTACAACTATTTTTAAAAAAATAATAAATTTTTTTATTCTTTCTAACAAGGTGTTAAAATAATATTATTGTAAGCGGTTATATGACAAAAATAAAATGGCTTCCCAATTCTATTGCAACATTTTATGTTGAAAGCATCAAGTATTGTGCAATAGAATATTGTGATACGTCATAAATACTTTAATGGTAAACAAAATCAATATTTTATTTTGTTTTTAAACCTAATTATTTATACAATATTTTGAAAATTTTGTTCTAATCAAAACATACATAGCTAAAATTACTTTTTATTAGTTATATATATTAGTAAAAACGCTATGCTCCCTCGTAACCATGCTTGTAGAAAGTATTACCCAGGTGTGGGTTTAATGACCAAACCGGGACAACAATATTTATAAAATCCATTAACTCAACGGCTATAGCAAAAAGTAGATACATTGCCCAGATTAAGAAAAAGTTAATTCTTTGACATAAAAAAGTACATTTAGGCCTGACTTAGGAGTCAGGGATGAATTTCATTGCAAGCAGAAAAAGACTTGAATACTCATGCTTTTAACATTAGGAGAGGAGTAACGCATGCTTGTTATACTTTACATTTATTCGTATGAGACACAAAAGAAAAACCTGCCTTCTATGAAGACAGGTTTAGTACTTCCGGTCGTCAGCATCCGGAAGTGTGCGCATATGTATTAAACAAATAAACTACTGAACAATATTTCCATCAACATCAAATGTCAGGGTTCCATTTTGTGACCCATCACTAATAGTGAGTTCATACTGCTTACCCTGATCGGTGGATACCTCAAATACTTCTGATACTTCCCATTGAGCGTACTGCGACTCTTCAAAAGCAGTGCTTACTGCTTCTGGCAATTCTTCATACTTAATTTCTGTACGCTGGTCCTGCATAAAAACTACTTCGCTTCCTTCAATTAAAGGTTGTGCTGTAGTATTTAAGCTTGCGAAGGAAAAAGTACCCAATGCTGCTATAGCGATGATTGTGCGTTTCATATCAAAAAATTTTAAAAAGCATTTAAAAAAATTATAGTATTATTACCTAAATAAGTATGCCAAATGTGTTAAATGATTGTTTTTCAGTTATTTATCAGAATAATTGGAGGAGGGCTTTTCCATTTAGGAAGTAGTTTTTTTAAACATTTAATACTCAAATTGGGTAAATACTCTACACCCAGAGGGCTATTTCAAGCTATGGATTGCAGGCGAAATGTCTACAGTCAATCTCATGAAGATTCCAGATTTAAGAAATTTCCTTTATATTCAGCATTACAGATTTTTTTAATTTTTTTAACATACAAGAAACACATAACCTTATGACATCTACTATTGTATCTGCTGATGAAGCGCTCAATCAGCTTATGGAAGGTAATCAGCGTTTTGTAACTGAAAAGATGAAGCATCCGCATGAGGATAAAGACTATCGTTTGTCGCTATCAGGAGGGCAAAATCCTTTTGCTGTAATACTTGCCTGTGCTGATTCAAGGGTGACACCTGAAATATTATTTGACCAGGGGCTGGGTGATCTTTTTGTGATCAGAGTTGCCGGTAATGTGGCAAAAGAGAAAGTTATCGGAAGTATTGAATATGCAGTAGCTCATTTAGGCGTACGCCTAGTAATGGTACTAGGGCACCAAAACTGCGGCGCAGTAAATGCGAGTATAGGTGTGGCAGAATTTTCTAAAAATCTACAAGCCATTATTGACGAAATTAAGCCCGCAGTGTATATGGCTAAAAAGAATGGAGAAAAAGACTTGCTGAATAATGCAGTACGTATCAATGCACAACTTGTGGCCGCAAAACTTGCTGAGTCTCAACCTACACTACATGAAGCTGTTGAAAAAGAAAATTTAAAAATAGTTCCTGCTTATTACGAGCTTGAAAGTGGAAAAGTAGAAATTTTGTAAAGCTTATTTTAACATCACATCACATAAAAAAGCCAATTTAGTTTGGCTTTTTTTATAGAGGAATGCCTAGCTTCCCGAACTCAACAAAAAGAATTGTATCAGGTTTTAGGTGAATACCAGATATTCCGAGCCGCTTAGCCCCTTCAATATTTTCCTCTACATCATCAATGAAAACACACTCTTCAGGTGACAAAGTATTTCGTTCCAACAGTAATTTGTAAATAGCTGCTTCAGGCTTCAGCAGTTTCTCAGTTCCTGATACCACAATATCTTTGAAATAATGTAAAAACGCATACTTTTTTAAAGCTATCGGAAAAGTCTCGTGCGACCAATTGGTGATTGCATAGAGGTCAACCAGCTTATTTTGATGTAGTTTTTCCAGGACTCTTACGTTTTCTTTGATAGCTCCTCCCAGCATCTCTTCCCAGCGGTCAAAATAACAACGGATTGCTGCTTCATATTCGGGATAGGCAGTAATCCGTTCTTCAGTAGCTTCAGCAAAAGTACGGCCTCCGTCCTGCGCACGGTTCCAGTCCGAATGGCAGATTTCTTTTAGAAAAAAATCAATTTCCTTTTCGTCTTTGAGAATACTGCGGTACAGATATTTAGGATTCCAGTCAATCAACACGCCACCCAGATCAAAAATTACAGTGTTAATATTGGCCATAATGTTTGCTTTAAGAAGAATCAGTGAACTTTATATACGCGCAATGTTACTTCATTCGCTCCTCAATTCCCAGACCGAAAAGCGCAAAGTCATACTTCACCGGATCGTTGGGGTCAAACTGGCGAAGGTGCTGCGTTAACTCTACCGCTGTGAGCCAATCAGTCTGTTTTCTTCTGATAAGGCCTAATCTCCGGGCTACACGATCCACATGCAGATCGCAGGGACAAATGAGTTGGGCAGGCTTGATTTTTTGCCACAAGCCAAAGTCCACTCCCTTATCATCTTGGCGCACCATCCAGCGGAGATACATATTCAGGCGTTTGCAGGCTGAGTTTCTTGCCGGAGTGGCTATATGTTTGCGGGTGCGTAGAGGAAAATCAGGAAGGCTGAAAAAATGCTCATGAAAGTGAACAAGGCCTTTTGCTACATCAGAATCTTCAGGCTCAATAGCTACGGCAAAAGCATCCTCCAAAGAGTCATGCTGTTGATAATAATGATGCAGAAATTCTATGAAGTACAGAGCATCAGTAGCATTAAAGGTGCGGTGCTTGAAATCCACAAAAGGTTTTAAATCATTCTCCTGATGGTGCAAAATAAAGTCATGTGGCGCATGATCCATCAGGGCAAAAAACTCCTGACATTTGAGGATGATGGTTTTTCGCTGGCCCCAGGCAAGTACCGCTGCGATTAGTCCACTAATCTCAATATCCTGCTTTTTTTGATAAGCGTGCGGAATACTAATGGGGTCGTCTTCAATAAAAGCCGGACGGTTAAACTTTTCTGCTTTGGTTTCAAGCAGTTCATATAAGCCTGGAAATGTAGACAAAACTTAAATCGCAGGCTTGAACTGCAAGTCTGTAGCTTGTATGATCAATTTGCCTTCTTCTTTTTTCTCGTCAAACCAAAGTATGATCTTGTCAGCTTCCTGCTCTACCTTCCAGCTAAAAGACTTGATGGTTTTGAGGTGATGTAAAGTGCCTGTTTTGGCATTCAGAAATACCAGGTCAAAGTCAGGAAGTTGCTTTGGTGTAAGGGTATTCCATTTCTGTAAAAGTACTCCATCAAAGCAAGGCACCTGAAAGTTGCCAAAGTAATGCTCAGAAAACTCCTTAATGGCTTTGTTTGCTTTAAGCTTGTAATAAGCCGGACCAAACATAATTTCATCTTCAAACTTGCTCTCAATCTTCAGAGGGCCAATATGTGCAAAGGGACTCCATGTAGAGGTTCCCTCAGTAACCTGTGTATCCTGTTCATGCTCAGCCTTATCTTTCCAGATGGGAAGCATAGAAATAAGACGAGAGAGCAATGAAAACAAATGGATCATCCCGATACATGCGAATGAAAAGAGCAGAATGAAGGGGTACATCAAAGTAAAGAGACCTGTCCAGATGATATTCAGCAGGGATTTTTTCTCAGAATTTGGTTTGTTTGTCGGCATATTCAGTGTTTATAGTAATACAAAGAAAACCTAAAATAAACGGTTTAGTTCGTATTGAGCTTACTGGATATAAGTGATTTCTACCGGAAAGCGTTCATTTATGCCTCCCAACTTTTCGTAAGCAGCCTGAGAGATACGTATAGAGACCTTATTATTGACTCCGGTATTCGGCAGTTTCCCCACCACCCGGACGAATACTGAAAGGTTATTCATCTCATTACGGATTTGCATAATGGTGCCTACCGGAGCTGAACGGTGCAAAGCGAGAAATTTTTTGGTTTCAATACCGCCTTCAATCGCTGCGGCAAAGCCCATTTCACTTTTCTTTTCATATTCAGAGAGCGCTTTCTTTTCTGAAGCCCTGATAGCGCTTATGCGCTCTTTTTCCTGTTCTATTGCTTCACTACGTGTCAGGCGGCGGTCATATATTTCTTCATCTTCCTCATCTTCTTCTTCTTCTCCTCTTTCTTCTACATTGCTGACATTGTTGTCAGGGAGAGGGTCTGGAATGGTAGCTGCGTTCACGGTAGAAGCAGAGACAGCCAACTCCGGGGCGTCCAGCACCTCACGATCACGTATAATCAGCTTCTGCCCAAAGTCAATGCTTTCGTTGGCAAGTTTGTTTCGCTGTTTGAGTTCATCTACAGACACTCCGTAGGCGCGGGAAATGGCATACAAAGTTTCTCCCGGCTGCACAGTATGTGTAACATACTTTTTCTCATCAATATTAGTCTGAAGCGCTGCTGGCTCGCTATCTTCAATGTCATAGATGACAATAGGCTGGCCGATTGATAAGGTCTGGTTGCCTAGTGCGTTCCAGCGTTGAATTTCATCTACCGATACATCATGTTCTCTGGAGATGCGGAACAGTGTTTCTCCTTCTTTGACGGTATGAATAGTTTTTTTACCCTGATGTAGGCGGGGAAACAAAGGCAGGCGCAAACTGTCGCCGATACCTAAATTATCTATATTGATAGCAGTATTGATTTTTCGGATGGCATCCACCTCTGTGTTATACTTACGAGATAGGGCAAAGAGCGTCTCTCCCTGGTCAACTATGTGAACGATATACACCTCACCTTCAATACGTTCAATACCAACAGAATCTTCAAAAACCGAAGAAGAGATATTTGACAGGTGAAAAGAGGTACTCCACCCTTCATGAGAGACACCAAACATACTTACCAAAGTGAATACTACCCAGATCTTAAATTGCATAACTAACCAGCTCTCTTTTTCGCTTAATAAATATCAGTTGATCACAGATAATCATAAAAGTCCCCAGACCTATCTGGGAAAGCTGATCATCCAGTTTTTCGTGCAGTTGTAGTGTACCCTCTTCATCTACTACCAACAAATAATTAGCCAAAGACTTATTCTCCTGAATATAATAGCTGATATAAATCAGTTGCTGGTATTCAAGATACTCACAACCTCTAATGGCCTGAAGATTTAGATATTCCAGAACAAATTTACGGACTATCTCAAAGTAAGTATCATTCTCTGTGTAATGAAACGGATGACGGATATATTTATTTTCAACAGAAAATTTTTGTAGCTCCGTTAAAGCCTCTTCTTTAGAAAGTTTTTTTTCAGTATTATCCTGAAGAGAAAAACATTTATATAAAGTGTTATCCTTTTCCTTCTCATAACCATAGATTTTCTGATCTTTTATATCCATGACCTGCAAACTTTCACTTTCCCAAATCACTTGCTGACTGTTTACATCAAGAGCGAAGAAAGATTTCTTTTCGGGGTTTTCGGAATCTTCAAAAGTATGCAGTATAAGCGTATCCTGATCAGCTACACTCATTCCTATCCACCAGTTTTCCTCAAATTCCAGATGTTGCCATAGCATTTCTTTTCCTGTCATCTGATAAGCCGCAAAGCTCACCTGATGTGCTTCTTCATCCCTTAATTCCAGATAAAGATGATGGGCCTCATGGTCTGTCAGCATATTCCAGATCTTGGCTGAAAAAGAAATAGAAAATGCGGGAATCAACTTTTTTGGCAAGGTGATGGTTTTTTAGTTATTATGTATTCTCTTTTTTGCTGGTCTAGGATAATTCAAATTTATGATACTCAAAAGCAATCGCAAGTGGCCCGTCGCTTTTTTATGGAGCATGTTCGCCCTACTAAGCTCAACCGCTTACGCACAAACAGATACTACTGCACAAGGAATGCCACAGGTACTGGTGATGGAATTGCGCTCGGAAATTGATGCCCGGACCAATCGCTACGTAGAGCTGGCTTTTGAAAAAGCGGAGGAAATAGAGGCAGACTATATCGTAATTGACATGGATACTTACGGCGGTGCACTATACGATGCAGATGATATCCGTACCCGCATGCTGGAGGCTGAAGTGCCCGTGTATGTATTTATCAACAAAGATGCCGCCTCGGCAGGGGCATTAATTTCCATTGCCTGCGATAGTATTTATATGGCACCCGGGGCCAGCATAGGTGCAGCAACGGTAGTAAATGGAGGGACGGGTGAAGCTGCTCCTGATAAATATCAGTCCTATATGCGCTCTATCATGCGAGCGACCGCTGAGGCTACCGGACGTGATCCGCGCATTGCTGAGGCGATGGTAGATCAGGAACTTGAGGTAGATAGCATTTCAGATGCGGGAGAAGTGATTACCTTCTCTACCTCTGAGGCGATCAAATATGGTTTTTGTGAAGCTCAGGTCACAAGCATAGAAGAACTATTAGAGCGGAGCGGTTTGGAGGAAGGTGAATATACCCTCACCGTTTTTGAGAAAGGAGTTACCGAAGAGATTATTGCTTTTTTTCTCAACCCCTTCATTAGCGGAATATTGATTCTAATTATGCTGGGGGGTGTATATTTTGAGTTGCAGACTCCCGGAGTAGGCTTCCCTATACTGGCTGCCGTTGTGGCTTTGGTACTTTATCTTATTCCTCATTACCTCAATGGTCTGGCTGAAAACTGGGAAATCGCTGCCTTTTTTGTAGGAGCAGTACTTATCATTCTGGAGGTACTGGTCATACCGGGCTTTGGAGTAGCGGGTATTGCCGGACTTACGCTGACCATAGGTTCACTCATCCTGGTGATGCTCAACAATAATGATTTTGACTTTTTCTTTGTGGATTCAGGCGAAGTACTTAGTGCGGTAGCTACTACCCTGGCAGGTATGCTGGGAGGTATCATCCTGATGTTCTTTGGAGGAGTGCGTCTCACAGACTCAGCCGCTTTTAAAAGAGTATCTCTGGAAACTACCCAGTCACGGAGTGATGGCTATACTTCCAGCACCAGGGAAGGAACCTTTATTGGTAAAGAAGGAGAAGCTTATACCGTACTGCGACCTAGTGGAAAAGTCATGATAGAAGATGAACTCTACGACGCCTACACCCGTGGCGACTATATATCTCGTGGGGAGAAAATTGTAGTGGTGAGTGAAGAAGGCACTTCCTTACGGGTAAAGCTGGCGAAAGATGTACCTAAGGAAGGATTAAGCTGATCAATTTTATCATAGCTCTTGTGAGATCCTAAATTCAGGCAAAAATCAGAATTGAGTGTGAAACTTGAGCTTTTGCATTCTAAATTCTGCTGCCGTAATTTTCTGGCTTCATTTTAACCTGACCTTTATGAAAAAGCTGTTTATGCTACTTTTCTGTGTAGCTTCTCTTTATACCTATGCCCAGGAAAGTAGTTCTTCCCTTTCCATTCCCCAGATCATGCAGGGCGAAAAATTTGTGGGTTATCTTCCCGAAGACATTCATTGGGGAGCGGATAGCCGTACTGTTTATTTCTCCTGGAATCCTAAGCAGGATACACTTCGCAGTCAATACAAGATTACCTTATCTGACAGAAATCCACAACTGGTAAGTCTGGAAGAGCAAAAAAACATGCCTGCTTTTGGTGGTACCTACAATGAGGACAAAAGTCTCAAATTGTATGAAAAAAATGGTGATATCTTTTTGCTGGATATGAAAGAACAATCGGTTCGGCAAATTACCAATACGGTAGAAAGAGAATACAACCCGCAGTTTTCCGGTGATGAGAGTCAGGTCATCTTCACCAGAAGCAGTAACCTCTTTGCCTGGGATAGGGAGGACGGAAGTACGAGGCAGCTTACCAATATCATGAAAGGAAAGAAGGAAGAAGATAAAGAGCCTCTGGCTTATAAAAAGTGGCTGGAAAAAGATCAATTGGAGCATTTTGATATCCTGGAGGAACGTAAAGCCACAGAAGAACTGGAAGAGGAAAGACAGGAAAAGCTGAAGCCGGAGCGTCCACTGGAAATTTATACCGGAGAGAAAAACGTATCTGACCTGCAGATAAGTCCGGACATGCGCTTTGTAACCTACCGTTTAACCAAAGCAGCCGAAGATGACCGTACAAATGTACCTGATTATGTAACCGAATCTGGTTTTGTGCAGAATATTTCTGCTCGTGAGAAGGTAGGCGCACCACAGGATACTTACGAAATGGGTATCTACGATATCCAGAAAGACACTACCTATATGGTAGATACCAAACAAATTCCCGGTATATACGACAAACCGGCTTTTCTGGAAGAATACCACCAGGGAGATTCTGCTTACAGCGAGCAGTACGATGAGCCGAGAGATGTGATCATGCATGGACCTTTCTATGCGGAAGATGGTAAGGCGGTAGTAGTAGTGCGTGCGTTGGATAATAAAGATCGCTGGATCATGAGTCTTAATCCGGCAGATGCTTCTCTCAGGCTGCTGGACCGACAGCATGATGAAGCCTGGATAGCCGGACCAGGTATTCCCTGGTACATCTTCGGTGAAGATAATCTGGGATGGCTGGACAATGAAAATATTTGGTTTCAATCGGAGGAGAGTGGTTACTCGCACCTTTACAGCCTCAATGTCAATAGTGGAGAAAAGAAAGCCTTGACCAGCGGTGAGTTTGAAGTTACGGATGTACAACTGTCTAAAGACAAGAAAAACTTTTACTTGGTCACTAGTGAAGAAAGTCCGTTTGTACGTCACCTTTATCGTATGCCCGCCAGAGGCGGAAAAATGACAAAATTGACCAGTCAGTCAGGAAATCATGAAGTTTATCTTTCACCTGATGAAAAATACTGGGCCATTCGTTATTCTTATAGCAATCAGCCCTGGGAACTGTATCTGATGGAGAATAAGCCGGGAGCGGAAATGTCGCGTATTACCAACTCTACTACTGATGAGTTTGAGACGTACGACTGGCGGGAGCCGGAAATTATTCGTTTTACTGCTCGCGATGGGGTAGAAGTACCTGCCCGGGTGTACCGGCCAGAAAACCCTAATGGTGCGGGAGTAATCTTTGTACACGGAGCAGGCTATCTGCAAAATGTGCATCAGTGGTGGAGCAGCTATTTCCGTGAGTACATGTTTCACAACTTTCTTACTGATCTGGGCTATACGGTAATGGACATAGATTATCGGGGAAGTAGCGGTTACGGTCGTTACTGGCGCACTGCGATTTATCGCCACATGAGTGGCAAAGATCTGACTGATCAGATAGATGGAGCAGCCTATATGATAGAAAAGCTGGGCGTGGATGAAGATCGCCTGGGAATTTATGGAGGCTCATACGGTGGGTTTATTACCATTGCTGCGCTCTTTAAGCATCCCGGAGTATTTGCCAGCGGAGCAGCATTACGCTCTGTTACCGACTGGGCGCATTATAATCATTCTTACACTTCCAATATTCTAAATACGCCGGTGGAAGATAGTATCGCTTACGCTCGTTCCTCGCCCATTTATTTTGCTGATGGCCTGGAAGACCGCCTGCTGATGCTGCACGGCATGGTAGATGATAATGTGCACTACCAGGATGTAGTACGTCTTTCCCAGCGTTTGATAGAATTGGGCAAAGACAATTGGGACCTGGCAGTATTTCCTATGGAGCCCCACGGCTTCAAAGAGCCCAGCAGCTGGAGCGATGAGTACAAAAGAATCTTTAAGCTGTTTGAGGAGACGATAGGAGAGGAAGAGGAATAAAAAACACCAGCAAAACTAGATGCTACTGGTGTCAAGTTCATGTAATATCTCTAAAGCTTTTATAGAAAATTCAGCTTCCGCAGCCAACGCAGTCAATGGAAGAATCCATAGGCTTAGTGCCATTCAGCTTCATTTTCAGGTTATGAATCTTATCGCGGATTTCCATATCCTGAAACATATCGCCAGTTAATTGCTCTTCCAGGCTTGCGATTTCCTGCTCAAGCGTTTCTTTTGTGGTTTGGGTGCTTTCCATAATTAACGGTTTTTGTTTAGCTAACGCGCTGAAGCTATAAAGGTTTCGATGAATTCACAACTGCTTTTTCTTACAAAAAAGAAAATTGTTTTCAATAGCCCGTAAGGAATGCTTAAACTTGCTTCCTAATTAGCAAGTTATACAACTATGAAAACAGCAGAAATTCACACCAATAAGGGAGTTATGAAGGTGGAGTTTTATGACAAAGACGCACCTAAGACCGTTGAAAATTTTATCAAACTAAGCAAAGAGGGCTTTTATGATGGCCTCACTTTCCATCGGGTAATCCCTAATTTTGTCATCCAGGGAGGTTGCCCCAAAGGTACAGGTGCCGGCGGACCTGGCTATACCATTAAGTGCGAACTGAGTGGAGATAATCAGTATCATGACAAAGGAGTGCTTTCTATGGCCCATGCCGGGCGTGATACTGGTGGCTCACAGTTTTTTATCTGCCACAATCGCGAAAACACCAAGCACCTGGACAGACAGCACACTGCTTTCGGCAAAGTAGTAGAAGGTCTGGATGTGATAGAGAAAATCCGTAAAGACGATACAATTGAAAAAATTGTGGTTAACGAGCAGGCTTAGTGCCTGCTTTTCTTTTTTTTAGCAAAACTTTCGAGCGCTGCGCTACAGCCGATTGGCTACATACACTCCGCACAGAATAGCGCCCATTCCCAGGAAGTGATATGCTGACAAAGCTTCTCCATCCAATACTCCCCACACTACCGCTACAATAGGAATGATATAGGTAACCGAACTGGCAAATACAGCAGTCTGCATCTGTACCAATTTATTAAATAGTATCAGTGCCAAAGCAGTACCTATTACGCCTAAAGCTACCACTGCCAGCAGTGGCCAGAGTGCAGTTGGTGCTTGCACATGTGATGTAAACTGAGTAAAGCTTAGCAAATAAGCCAGTGCCAGAGGCCCTACGAATAGTAAGGAAACACTAGTGATTACTACAGGATGTATTTCAGGAGTGTAATTTTTGATGATATTCAGGTTCAGCCCATAGCAGATAGTGGCTCCTATTACCAAAAGCGCATAAAGATTGATTTCTCCGATGTTGTTTCCTGTTCCTCCCAGGATTAGAATAAGGGAGCCAATAAAGCCAATGCCGAGCCCTGTGCCATTCTTGGCATTAATAGCCTGACCAAAAAAAGCAGCCCCTAACAGCAATGTACAAAGAGGAGTGAGAGCGTTGAGAATACCAGTAAGTGAACTGCTAATAGAAGTTTGAGCTGTGGCGAATAAAAAAGCGGGAATAAAGCTTCCTACAAAACCAATAATCAGCAAAATCCATTTTTGCCTAGTGCTGAGTGCCAGTATTTTTGGCGCAGCTATCGGAAGTAAAAAAAGTGCCGCCGAAACAATACGTAAGGCGCCCACTTCTCCGGCAGAAAAGGCGGTTAGCCCTTTCTTAATAAGAATAAACGAACTTCCCCACACCAGCGCTAATACGCCCAGTATCAACCAGGGTAGCCACTGAGGTGCTATTTTTAGAGATTTTCTATATCGTAAAGCCTGCTTCATCCGGCTACGATTGCCTCCTGACGGAAATAGCCATCGTACTCTTCGGCCACATGGTCCAGCAGATCGCTGATTTCTGCAGCAGAATCAGATTCTACCAACTGCATACGGTATTGCTTAAACCCGTGAATTCCCTTGAAGTAATTGGTATAATGGCGACGCATTTCAAAGATTCCTTTGCGTTCGCCTTTCCACTCTACAGAAAACTCCAGATGCTTTTTAGCGGTAGCTACTCTTTCTTTCATCGTAGGTGGGGGTAGTTTATCTCCTGTCTGCAGAAAATGTTTGATTTCCCTAAAAATCCAGGGATATCCAATAGCGGCCCGGCCTATCATGATGCCATCTACACCATATTTATTCTTGTATTCCAAGGCTTTTTCAGGCGAATCAATATCGCCATTTCCAAAAATAGGAATATGGATATCAGGATGATTTTTTACTTCTGCAATATAATCCCAATTGGCTACGCCTTTGTACATCTGCTTACGGGTACGGCCGTGTATAGTCAGCGCCTGAATCCCTACATCCTGCAGCCGCTTGGCGGCTTCCAGTATTTTGATGGAATTGTCATCCCATCCCAGACGAGTTTTTACAGTCACAGGCAATTGGACTTGCTTTACTATTTCAGCCGTCATAGCCTGCATTTTGGGAAGGTCCAGCAATATGCCTGCTCCGGCACCTTTACAGGCTACTTTCTTTACGGGGCAGCCATAATTAATATCTACCACTTCCGGCCCTGCTTCTTCGGCAATGGCCGCTGCCTGACGCATAGGTTCTATTTTATCTCCGAAGATCTGTATACCGATAGGGCGCTCATAATCGTAGATGTCGAGCTTCTCTACACTTTTTTCAGCATCACGAATTAAGCCGTCAGCAGAAATAAACTCAGTGTACATCATATCGGCACCGTTTTCTTTACAGACCGCTCTGAAAGGAGGGTCGCTTACATCTTCCATCGGAGCCAATAACAGGGGGAAATCTCCAAGTTCTAAATTACCAATCCGTACCAAAGTTCTGTTTTTTTGGAATTACAAATAGTGGGCAAAGATAATAAGAAGTATTAGCTATATTTTCTCAAAATTATCTTAGTAAGTACAAAATTTAGGAAGTTAATGTTTCTTTTTGCCATTAAATGGTTAAATAAGAACTCCGAAAGAGAAATCCCGTAACTTTAAGGGCAAAAGAAGCAGATTTTATTATGGCGTACTGGGTGATTACCTTATCATCATAGCTACCAAGACTGATTGAGTGAATGAATAAAGAATTTGAAGCATACTATGCAGAACCTAAGCGGAGTGTAATTGCGTCTGTATTCCTCCTGATAGGCTTTATCATGCTCGGCCTTATTTTGGGCAATATACTAGGCATGCTGATTTCACTACCACTTTTTGATGCTGATTATCAAAGCATGGCTTCGGCATTTTTAGATCCTACCTCTTCGCCCAATTCCCGGCGGGCACTACTTATTGTACAGGCCTGCAGTTCCTTATTAGGGTTTATCTTATTTCCCCTGATTTTTTGGAAGCTTGTGGAGAAGAAATCTCTCTCTACTCTCTTTAGCGATCATTACCTGGAAATTACTCTGATCTTCGTGGTTGGACTGATTGTAATAAGCTTCATGCTGGCAAACTCGGTAGTGATAGAGTGGAATATGAATATTGATTTTGGTCAGTTCTCAGCTGCTTTTGAGGAATGGGCCAGTGCCAAAGAGGAGCAGCTCAAAGAGTTGACAGAATATCTTACGCGTTTTGAGTCCATAGGTGGACTGTTGGTGGGTTTGATAGTAATTGCGGTATTACCTGCTATTGGCGAAGAAATAGTATTCAGAGGAATAGGGCAACGCATGTTCCAGTCGCTGACCAAAAATCCACATGCTGGCATCTGGATTGCCGCTTTTCTGTTTAGCTTTATCCACCTTCAGTTTTACGGCTTTTTTCCGCGCTTTCTACTGGGAGCGCTATTTGGTTACATTTATTACTGGTCAGGAAATCTGTGGTATCCTATTTTTGCCCACTTTGTTAATAATGGTTTTACTCTGATTATGCTTTACCTGTATCAGCAAGATGCTACAGAGCTCAATGTGGAAGCCACCGAGTCAGTACCTATAGGCACTGCATTATTAGCCCTGGTAGTAACAATAGGCCTGCTATACTATTTTAGAAAAAGAGTTTCTCAGTTAAGCATTCAGCATGATGAATAGTAAGTGGCAAAAAGTGTATACTACTCATATGATGTACCGGGCAGAGATCGTAAAGGCAGTACTGGAAGATCATCATTTAAATCCGGTATTGGTTGATAAGCAGGATACTTCTTATCATTTTGGAACAATAGAGTTATATGTAGCCCCTGATGAAGTCATAAATGCTATGAAAATCATTGAAGATGATATCAGTTTTAAATAAATACAACAACATTACCCAAAGGATAGTCACTGCCGTAGTGGGCATTTTGATCATTATTTTTTCGGTGTACTTCAGCATGTGGAGTTACTTTGCGCTTTTCTTTGGTATTTGTGTGCTCACCCAGCTAGAATTTTACAAGCTTACTGGCTTAGATGGTATGCTCCCCCTCAAGTCTACCGGTACTTTTGCCGGTGCTCTGATTTATTGTATTAGCTTTTTTGTAGAAAGCGGTCTGTTAGAAGCCAAATATTATTTGGCAATCTTTCCGGTAATAGCGAGTATCTTTTTCATCAAATTGTATAAAAAATCAGACAAAAAACCTTTTACCAATATTGCTTATACACTATGTGGGATTTTTTATGTTGCCGTACCTTTTGCACTTCTCAACGTGATTGCTTTCTCTGGAGGAGCTTATAGCTTTCAGATCGTACTGGGTATCTTATCTCTATTTTGGGCCAGCGATTCCGGAGCATATTTTGCCGGGGTTAAGTACGGAAAGACACAACTTTTTGCCAGAGTTTCTCCTAAAAAATCCTGGGAAGGAAGCATAGGAGGGGCTATTACGGCCTTATTGACCGCTAGTTTACTTTCTTTTTTTTATCAGGATTTAGGAGCGTGGCAATGGCTGATTGTTGGCGCTATTATTGTAGTAGCAGGCACCTATGGTGATCTAGTAGAGTCGCTATTCAAAAGAAGTATTGCTATCAAAGACTCAGGAACAAAACTTCCCGGTCATGGAGGTTTTCTTGACCGTTTTGATGGCTTATTGATATCCTCTCACTTCATAATGCTTTTTTTGAAAATTTTTTAATATTAGTATGTTTTTTGCGGCTTGTGAAAACTATTGTCACAAAATGTTTCGTTAATTTTACAAAATATTTAATCATTTGTTTTTTGTATGACTTACGTTGAACCGGCTCCTATAAAGGATAAAGAGAATCCTTTTGAGTCTATGATGTCGAGATTCCACATTGCTTCACAAGCTTTGGGACTGAATGATGAAGTGTATAACGTGTTAAAAACTCCGGTAAAGCAGGTGATCGTTTCTTTACCTATTACCATGGACGATGGCTCTATCAGAGTTTTTGAAGGATACCGGGTAATTCACTCCAATATTTTAGGACCCTCCAAAGGAGGCGTTCGCTATGATATGGGAGTAAACCTGGATGAAGTAAAGGCTTTGGCAGCCTGGATGACCTGGAAGTGTGCGGTGGTTGATATTCCTTATGGAGGAGCTAAAGGCGGCATACGCTGCAATCCCCGACAAATGTCTTCCGGTGAGATTGAACGTTTAACCCGTGCCTATACCCAGGAAATGATCAATATCTTCGGTCCGGATCGAGATATTCCAGCACCTGATATGGGCACAGGACCCAATGAAATGGCCTGGCTGATGGATGAATACTCTCGGGCACATGGTATGACAGTAAATGCTGTGGTAACCGGCAAACCCTTGGTATTAGGAGGATCACTAGGACGTACAGAAGCTACCGGCCGTGGCGTGATGGTGTCTGCTTTTGCGGCGATGGAAAGATTGAAAATTAATCCCTACAAGGCTACAGTAGCAGTACAGGGCTTTGGCAATGTGGGTTCTTTTGCTGCCCTGCTGATGGAAGAACGTGGCTGTAAGGTAGTCGCTATCAGCGATGTAACCGGGGCTTATTACAATGCAGAAGGTATTGACATCAAAGAGGCACTTAACTATCGTACAGCTAATAACGGTACCTTGGAAGGCTTCAGAGGAGGAGATAAAATTGAGGGAGAAGAATTGCTGACCTTAGATGTAGACATCTTAGTACCGGCAGCAATGGAAGATGTAATTACGGTACGCAATGCTGAACGTATTCAGGCAAAGCTGATCGTAGAAGGAGCAAACGGCCCTACGTCTGCCAAAGCTGACGATATCATTAATACCAAAGGTGTGCTGGTGGTACCGGATATTATGGCCAATGCGGGTGGTGTAACTGTATCTTATTTTGAGTGGGTGCAGAACAGGTTGGGGTATAAATGGACCCGCGATAGAGTAAATCGCCGTTCAGACCGGATCATGAAAGATGCATTTGAACGTGTGTATCAGACAGCGATCAAATATGGGGTCTCAATGCGGATTGCAGCCTATATTGTGGCGATTGATAAAGTGGCGAACACTTACAAATATCGCGGAGGCTTTTAGTATTTTATTATTTAAGCATTGGTTTGATAAACAAATCCTCTTATTTAGCAGTATCATTTGTTGTAGTTAACTTAAGATACTTGTTATACTCTCTATGAAGATTCATAAAGAAGGGCGTACGTTATTGATAGTACTGCTAATCATTTTAGTAGCTGCTAACTTGCTGATTATCAACTTATTTCCAGGAAGGTTTGAGTTGCACAGAGCTACTATGATTGCCAGCGCAATCTTTTATCTGCTTATCCTTCAGTTTTTCAGGAACCCCAGGATAATTGTTCAAGGTAGTGATGAGCTGGTACTGGCTCCAGCTGACGGAAAAGTGGTAGTGATTGAGGAAGTAGATGAACATGAGTACTTTCAGGGTGCGCGTCGTTTGCAGATTTCTATCTTCATGTCACCGCTCAATGTGCATATCAACCGCAATCCGGTTTCTGGTGTCATCAAATACTTTAAATATCATGCTGGTCAGTATCTGGTAGCCTGGCACCCCAAGTCCAGTACGGATAATGAACGGACAACGGTAGTGGTTGAATTACAGAATGGTCTGGAGGTAATGGTAAGGCAGATTGCCGGAGCTATGGCCAGAAGGATCAAGTGGTATGTAGATGAGGGAGATATGATCAAGCAGGGAGAGGAGTTTGGCTTTATCAAATTCGGGTCCAGGGTAGATGTTTTTTTACCGGTAGGTTCCCTAGTAAAAGTGAATATCGGGGACAAGACCAAAGCCGGACGTACTGTAATCGCAGAGCTTCCCGATCGTTAAATAGGTGAAATAAAGCCAATTGTACAAAAAGAAAGTGGAGCTATAAACTCCACTTTTTGTTTTATAAGGCGTCAGTAACCAGCTTCATCATCTCTCCGATCTGGGGTGGATTGAGCCATCGGGTTACTACTACCAGATCATTTTCTTGATCTACTACAATAAAATTTCCGCCAAAACCCGCCGCATAATAGACAGACTCATTCACCCCTTCCCACTTACGTTCTCCTTTGTTGAGCCACCACATATAGCCATAGCTCTCATTAGCGGCAGAAGATTGTTGTAGGTCTTCCACCCAACTTTCAGAAATAAGCTGCTGTCCGTCCCACTTACCATTTCTAAGAAAAAGCAAACCAAAGCGAGCATGGTCCAGGGTATTGATAAAAAGACCTCCTCCCGAATGTCCGCCCCCACTTACTGATTGCATCTTGATACCATCTACATTGACAAAAGAGTTTTCATAACCAAACCACCGCCAGGTAGAAGAAGCACCGATCGGGTCCATGATTTTTTCCTTAAGCACCATAGGTAAAGGCTTTCTCCAAACCTGCAGTAAAGCATAAGCCAGTACGTTTACCCGCACATCATTGTATTCAAAGTTTGTTCCTGGCTCCAGCAATGAGCGGTTTTTCCACTCATCAATTCCACCATTTGTCGGAGGACGGTCGGCCCAGTCGTACATGCCAAATAAACTGCCTGACCAGTCAGAAGACTGATTGAGCAGATGTTTCCACTGAATTTTGCTGTTATGCTCTCCTTTAAAAGTTCCATCCCACACATATGCTTCCACAGGATCATCCACGCTTCCAATGAGCCCTTCATCCATGGCAAGCCCGGCAACAGTGGAAAGGTAGCTTTTGGTAACACTGAAAGTCATATCAATCCTTTCCACATCGCCCCATTGGGCTACAATGTACCCATCTTTAATAATTAAGCCTGCCGGGCCTCCTCTTTCTTTTACTGGGCCTGCCAGCGTATGGTAAGGTTCTCTTTCAAAGCCTTTAAGAATAGCAATACGTAAATCTCTGGCTCCTTCATATTCATGTTCCTGGGCAAATTTTACGGCTTCATTGAGTTGATCAGCATTGATGCCTGCCTCATCCGGTGATTTTTCTTCCCACTTATTTTGATCTGGATAATAAACTTGCTGAGCGTGCAGCGGCTCAAAGTATATAAATAATGAAAGCAGTAAGAGTACTGCCTGATAAGGTAGTTTAATGATCATATAGCGTATTTGGTTTAGAAGCGAGCAGCCATCAGCAGATTAAGATCACGAAATTTAAGATTAAACTTCTTCCCAATCGCAGCATTAGTCAGGCTACCATGATAGGTATAGACCCCACGCATAAACCAGCGGTGGTGAAAGATCATTTCATTGATACCGCCTACGTCAGCAGTTTGAAGGAGTATGGGAGTAAATATGTTACTAAAAGCAGTGGTGGCGGTGCGTGCTACGCGGGAGGCAATATTAGGTACACAATAATGAATGACATTATACTTACGGAAAACCGGGTTTTTGAGTGAAGTAAGTTTTGAAGTTTCAATACAACCTCCCTGGTCAATACTTACATCTATGATTACCGACTCTTCCTTCATATTGGCTACCATCTCTTCGGTAACAATCATACGGTTGGCTCCTTTTTCTGCCCGGACGGCCCCTATCACTACATCAGCATTCTCAAGTGATTCACCCAGCGTCGAAATGTCCATGGTTGAAGTATACACCTGGTGTCCCAAAGTGTGCTTGATCCGCCGAAGCTTATAAAGTTGGTTATCAAATACCTGAACCTGAGCCCCTAAGCCAATAGCAGCACGTGCGGCATATTCTCCCACTGTACCTGCCCCCAATATGACAACTTTGGTAGGCGGTACTCCGGTGATCCCCCCCAAAATCATCCCTTTTCCGTTGGCTACACTGCTCAGATAATGGGAGGCGATAGACATAACAGTATTACCGGCAATTTCACTCATGGCCCTAACTACCGGCATACCCCCCACTTTATCCTCTAAAAATTCAAAAGCGATGGCAGTGATCTTTTTCTTGTTGAGCGCCTGTATATATTCGGGAGTTTGGTTGCCCAACTGTAAAGCGGAAATAAGAGTAGAACCTGGTTTTATTATCTCAATTTCATCCAGGGTAGGAGGCTCTACTTTAAGGATGATATTAGCTTCCAGAGCCTCTTTGGCAGAATATACGATTCTGGCACCAGCCTCGCTGAACTCATTATCAGTAAACTTTGAGGAAGCGCCAGCTTTGGTTTCCACCACAATCTCATGCCCATTGCTGGTAAGCACTGCGATAGCTTCGGGGGTAAGCATCAGGCGGTTTTCCTGCATAGAGATTTCGCAGGGAATCCCCATGTTTAGGGATTTACTACCTTCCTTTACTTTAAGTAGTTGTTCCTGAGGATATAAGGCCTGCTCTTTGGCCAATTCTTTAAAACCCGATTTGTATTGGTCACCCATGTTTTGATAAATAGATTCTTCTGCTTTGATCAGCCTCTGCCTGCATATCTATACGAATAAATTCTTCAGGAAGCAAACCCTCAATGCGTTCGGGCCATTCTACAAAGCAATAATTTCCCGAGTAAAAATAGTCTTCTGTACCGATATCCCAGGCTTCTTCTTCATCTTTTATTCTATAGAAGTCGAAATGATAGAATGTTTGCCCTTTTGAATTTTGATATTCATTCACCAGCCCAAAGGTCGGACTTGATACGGTGTCGGTAACCTCCCAATTTTTACAAATAGCTTTGATCAGGGTTGTTTTGCCTACCCCCATCTCACCATAAAATAACCATACGCTCACACCTTCAGCCAGTTCTCTCAGCTTTCTTGCTGCTTTTTGAGCCTCTTCAGGCCGCTTAAGCACTATTTCTCCTAATACTTCAGGCATTTTTACTGTTAAGCGTAATTACCGGTACGATCATCTCCTCAAGTGAAACTCCCCCATGCTGAAATGTGTCGCGATAATAATTCACATAATAGTTATAATTGTTAGGATAGGCAAAGAAATAGTCCTGGGTAGCAAAAGCATAGGTAGTGGATACGTTCAGGCGGGGAAGAAAGAGACTTTCGGGTTTCTTCACCGCGTAAATTTTGTTGTTGTCAAAGTTGAGATTTTTGCCCTGCTTATACCGTAAGTTGGTATTAGTGTTACGGTCACCAATGATCTTGGCAGGATGTTTTACTCTTATGGTTCCATGGTCGGTAGCTACTACAATCTTTGCTTTCTCCCGGGCAATACGCTTAAACAGGTCCAGCAAAGGAGAGTGTAGAAACCATGAGCGGGTGATAGAACGATAAGCAGATTCATCAGGGGCCAGCTCACGGATCATTTCCAGGTCAGTACGGGCGTGAGAGAGCATATCCACAAAATTGTACACAATCACGTTAAGGTCATTATTTAACAGGTTGGGTACTGTATCCACCAGTTGCCTTCCCTGCTGTGTCTGGGTGATTTTATGGTAACTGCTTTTGATATTCAGGTGACGTTTTTTCAGTTGGCGCTTCAGAAACTCATGCTCATGATTATTTTTTCCTTCTTCCTTATCATCTCCCACCCAGATGTCGCCATGATATTTTTCCATGTCAGCGGGCAGCATACCTGAAAAAATAGCGTTTCGTGAGTAAGCTGTGGTAGTAGGCAGAATGGAGTAAAAAGTATCCTCCTCTTCCATATTGAAATGAGTCAGCACCGTTGATTCTATAACTTTCCACTGGTCGTAGCGAAGGTTATCAATAACAATAAAGAATACAGGCCTTTCATCATTGATATGGGGAAATACCTTTTTCTGCATCAACTGATGGGAGAGCATAGGCTTATCGGCATTCACATCATTAAGCCATGACTCATAATTGTCAATCACGAAGCGGGCAAAATTATTATTAGCGTCCTCCTTCTGCATGTCCAGTACTTCCGACATACTTTTTTCCTCAGTGTTATCAATTTCCAGTTCCCAGTACACCAGCTTTTTGTAAACCTCTACCCACTCCTCATGATTCATATCCTCGCCAAAGGCCATACTGAGATTACGAAATTCCTGCTGATAGGTCAGATTGGTCTTTTCAGTTACCAAACGCTTATTTTCCAGAATTTTCTTGACAGAGAGTAATATCTGATTTGGATTAAGCGGCTTGATAAGGTAATCGCTGATCTTAGCGCCGATCGCCTGCTCCATAATCATCTCTTCCTCACTCTTGGTAATCATCACTACCGGAATATTAGGTTTAGAGGATTTGATATAGTCCAGCACTTCCAGGCCGGTCATGCCCGGCATATTTTCGTCCAGAAAAACAATATCAAAGTGACGCTTCTCAAATGCCTCAATGGCATCTGCACCACTATTAACTGTAACGACTTCGTATCCTTTATTCTCCAGAAAAAGGGTATGGGGTTTAAGCAGGTCAATTTCGTCATCAGCCCACAAAATGCTATATCTTTGCATAAAAAATTCCTGTTTACTTAGCTTTTTAAACTTAACCTAAGGTAGTGAAGTTTTGAGATAAAATATTATTAGCTACTTACTTAGGTGAAGGAACGACAAAGTAGCAAAAAATCATGTTGAGAATATTTAAAAATATATAAAAAAGTTGAACAAGAGAAAAGTATTTAATGACCCGGTATATGGCTTTATCAACATTCCCTCTGATCTCATTTTTGATGTCATAGAACATCCATACTTTCAAAGATTACGAAGAATCAGGCAAATGGGTTTAGCTGATTTCGTTTATCCGGGAGCATTGCATACCCGTTTTCATCATGCGCTGGGTGCTATGCATCTAATGCAAAATACGCTGAGCAGCTTACGTAACAAAGGACAGGAAATCTCCGAAGATGAGTTTGAAGCTACATTGATCGCGATACTGCTTCATGATATAGGCCATGGACCTTTTTCGCATGCTCTGGAGTATGTGCTTATTCCGGGCGTAGGACATGAGCAGATGTCGGAGCTGATTATCAGACGTTTGTGTGATGTTTTTGGCGGAAATATGCCTCTGGCGTACCGCATATTTACTGATCAGTACGAGCGTAAATTTTTTCATCAGCTTGTCTCCAGCCAACTGGATATTGACCGGCTTGATTACCTTAAACGTGACTGTTTTTATACAGGAGTATCGGAGGGGGAGATTGGGGCAGACCGTATCATCAAGATGCTTGATGTGCGTGATGATGAAATCGTAGTGGAGGAAAAAGGTATTTATAGTATAGAGAACTTTCTGAATGCACGGCGCCTCATGTACTGGCAGGTATATTTGCATAAGGCCAGTGTAAGTGCTGAAAAAATGATGATCTCTACGATGAAGAGAAGTATAGATTTAGCAGCACAGAAAGTAGATGTTCAGGCTAGTCCCGGTTTGGCGTTTTTCCTCAACCAAAAAGTAACCCTACAAGAGCTTGAGCAGGATCATGATTGCCTGAAGCATTACATGGCTCTTGACGATATTGATATCTGGGCAGCTATCAAACAGTGGGTGCATCATCCTGACCGGGTATTATCCGAGCTTAGCAGCCGTATGCTGGAACGAAGACTCTTCAGAATAAAATTGAGCAATGAGGTGAGTACTGAGGCACAATTAGAAGAGCTGGGAAGAAACATCTTGAACAAATTAAAGATCTCAGAGGATGAATTAAAGTATTTTTTGGTACATGGGAGCATCAGTAATGCTGCTTATGTCTCGAGTGGTCAAAAAATCAATATAATAACGAAAGAGGGCAAGATTTTTGACATAGCACAGGCATCAGACTTGCCTAATATTAAGGCTATGAGCAAAATTGTCAAAAAATACTACCTATGCTGGCCCAAAGATGTAAATTTGCGCCGCGACAGCATAGTATATTCCTAATAAAACCTACTTAAATGATAGAATTTAGTATTGATTACATTGCCAACTTACTGAATGGGAAAGTGGAGGGAGATAGTTCTATCAAGATCAATCAGCTGGGGAAAATAGAAGATGCTGGTGCAGGAGCAATTTCCTTCCTTTCCAATCCCAAATATGAATCTTCTATCTACTCAACAAATGCAAGTGCAGTAATTGTTAATAAAGATTTTCATCCCAAGAAAGCCTTACATACCACGCTGGTACGTGTAGAGGATCCATATTTGGCCTTTACTGCTCTTCTTGAAGAGTATCATAAGTTGATCAACTTTCAGAAAAAAGGGGTAGAGCAGCCTGCTTACATCAATAGCACAGCAGAAGTAGGCCAGGACATTTATCGGGGCGCTTTCTCATACATTGGTGCAAACTGTAAGATTGGCGATCATGTCAAAATTTATCCTCATGCCTATATCGGTGATAATGTGCAGATAGGCGATCATACAATCATTCACAGCGGAGTCAAGATTTATCCCGGTTGTGTCGTAGGCTCACATTGTGTAATTCATGCAGGTGCGGTAATAGGAAGTGATGGTTTTGGATTTGCGCCTCAGTCTGATGGAACCTATAAAACCATTCCACAGGTAGGTAATGTTGTAGTAGGGCATCATGTGGATATTGGCGCTAATACTACAATAGATTGTGCTACTTTGGAGTCTACAAAGATAGGGAATGGAGTGAAGCTTGATAATCTGATCCAGATTGCCCACAATGTTGAAATAGGAGAAAATACTGTGATTGCCGCTCAGACAGGAGTTTCTGGCTCTACTAAAATTGGGAAAAACTGTGTGCTGGCAGGACAGGTAGGAATAGTAGGTCACTTAAAAGTTGGAGATAATAGCAAAGTAGGAGCGCAGGCAGGAGTAGGGAAATCTATGGCTCCTGGTAGTATAGAGCTAGGTAGCCCCAGCTTTGATCGTAATAAATACTTAAGAGTATATGCTGCCTTTAAGAACCTCCCGGATTTAGTTACTCGTATTCAACAACTAGAGAAAAAAGTATTAACTTTGTCCGGAAGCGAAAGCGAGGAATAATTAATGATGAATATTAGACAACACACAATTAAGAAGTCTATTACAGTATCTGGCGTAGGTTTGCATACCGGCGTAAGAGCCAATATGACTTTTCTGCCTGCCAAACCTAACCATGGCATTAAGTTTCAAAGAATTGACATTGAAGGTCATCCTATTGTAGATGCAGATGTTGATAATGTGGTAGACCTTTCCAGAGGAACTACTATTGAGCAGAGTGGAGCCCGTATCAATACTGTAGAGCATACTTTGGCTGCACTGGTGGGTATGGAGATAGATAATGTGCTTATTCAACTGGATGGGCCAGAGCCCCCTATCATGGATGGTAGCTCCAAAATGTTTATTGATGCATTGATGGAAGCAGGTACTGAAGAGCAAAGCGCTTTGCGTAACTTCTTTGAAGTGAAGGAGGGAATTTTTCATCGTGAGCCCGCTCGTAATGTGGAAATTGCTGCTCTCCCGCTGGATGATTACCGTCTGACGGTTATGATAGATTATAATTCACCCGTATTAGGGAGTCAGCATGCTTCGCTTAATGATATCAGTCAGTTTGCCAAAGAAATATCAGCCTGCCGTACTTTCTGCTTCCTGCATGAGTTGGAGATGCTCTATCAGAATAACCTGATTAAAGGTGGAGATCTTAACAATGCTATTGTGGTTGTAGATCGTAAAGTGGAGGAAGGTGAATTAGATCATTTGGCCGGACTTTTTAATAAGCCCAGGGTAGAGGTGAAAAGTGAGGGAATACTCAATAATGTAGAGCTACGCTATAAGAATGAACCTGCCAGACATAAACTATTAGATATGGTGGGTGATCTTGCCTTGGTAGGCAGACCTATCAAAGCGCAAATTCTGGCGGCTCGCCCCGGCCATGCTGCTAATGTTGCTTTTGCCAAGAAGCTTAAAAAAGCTATGAAGGAAAGCAGCAACAATGCTGTCCCTCAGTATGACCCTAAATTACCTCCTGTATTAAATATTAATCAGGTGAGCCAAATGTTACCTCACCGTTATCCCTTCCTGATGATAGATAAAATTTATTATCTGGATGATACGGTGGTGTGTGGGATCAAAAACGTAACCATGAATGAACCCTTCTTTGAAGGGCATTTTCCGGGAAACCCCGTCATGCCGGGCGTACTTCAGGTAGAAGCTATGGTGCAGACTGGTGGCATACTGGTTTTGAGCACTGTTCCCGACCCTGAAAATTACTGGACATACTTCCTGGCTATAGAAAGTTGCAGGTTTAGGAAGATGGTATTGCCTGGCGATGTACTTACGATTAAATGTGAATTACTGGCACCTATCAAAAGAGGAATCGCTAAAATGCGCGGAGAAGCCTATGTAGGCAGCACCCTCGTATGTGAAGCAACCATGTCAGCAAGTATAGTAAGAAAAGACTCATGAATCAGCCTTTAGCATATATTCATCCTGAAGCTAAAATAGCAAACAATGTTGTGATAGAGCCATTCAGCACTATCCACAAAGATGTTATAATAGAAGAAGGAACCTGGATTGGTCCTAACGTTACCATCATGGAAGGTGCCAGAATTGGTAAAAACTGTAAAATCTTTCCCGGAGCAGTTATCGCAGCTGTCCCTCAGGATTTAAAGTTTGCGGGTGAAAAGACCGTGGCTATCATTGGCGATAATACTACAGTGCGTGAGTGTGCTACCATCAACCGTGGCACTGTGGATAAGTACAAGACTGAAGTTGGCAAAAATTGTCTGATTATGGCCTATGTGCATTTAGGACATGATTGTACCATAGGAGATCATTGTATTTTGGGGAACACTACCCAACTTGCCGGACATGTACAAATAGATGATTATGCAATTTTTGGAGGTGCATGCGCGGTTCAACAATTTACCAAAATTGGAGCACATACCTATATTGGAGGCGGCTCTCTGGTAAGGAAAGATATTCCTCCATTTACCAAAGCTGCTCGCGAACCAGTAAGCTATGTAGGGATTAATTCCATAGGATTGCGAAGAAGAGGTTTCACTACTGAAGCTATCAGTGAAATTCAGAATATCTATCGTATTATCTATCTAAGTGGTTTGAATAATTCTTCCGCCTTATCTGAAATAGAGATGCAGATGGCTCCCTCCAAAGAGCGCGATGAGATTATTCAGTTCATCCAAACTTCTACCCGCGGAATTATGAAAGGGCCAACCGAATAGCTATTGACAATAATTACTTAGTTAGCCTTTAATCATTGATATTGAGTATGCCAAACCATTTCTGATGCAGATCAAGCTAAATAGTCTGGGAAAGAAATTTCAGCGAGAATGGATATTCAGAAATGTAAACCTTACCTTAAAACAAGGGGAGTCTTATGTGTTGATAGGCCCCAATGGCAGTGGTAAATCTACCCTTATGTTAATTTTAAGTGGCTTGCTATCTGCTTCTGAAGGGACAGTAGAATATAAAAAGGATAATGGTGAAAATCTTCCCGAAGAACAATTTTACCTGTCCCAGAGCATTGTAGCACCTTATGAAGAAGTAGTAGAAGAATTTACCCTTACAGAATTACTGGACTTTCACTTTGCTTTTAAGCCTTCTCTGGACAATATGTCTAGTGCAGATATTATTGAAGCCTTATATCTGACTACAGCCCGAAATAAGTATATCAAACAGTTTTCTTCCGGGATGAAGCAAAGGCTAAAGCTAGGACTAGCTTTTTACTCAAAAAGTAAAGTTTTGTTTTTAGACGAACCCTGCTCAAACTTAGATGCCCGTGGGATTGAGTGGTATCAGCAGGAAGTGAAAAAAATATTGCACGAACGGCTTATCGTGATCTGCTCTAATCAGTCCTACGAATATGAATTTGTTGATCAAAGGATCAATATTGAACAGTATAAGCGACATGCTTAGTTTGTAAGTTTCATATACATTATTTATGATAATCTATGTATAGTTTGTGCATATTGCAATAAATTAAGTGTTTAAGCGTGCATAATTCAGGAAAAACAATGATTATGAAATCCCTAAATAAACTTTGTGCATTTGCAGCTATCGTAAGCCTGCTGTTGGGTAGCGCCTGCGGCGAAGATACTCCCAATCCTACGCCTGATCCGGTTCCCGGAGAAGATATTGCCGGTACCTGGATAGTAGCTGAGCCCGGTGATGTAACCGGACCTGCGGCAGATCAGTTCTCAGACTTTTCTATCAACATCACAACTACTTCTTCACAGGTAAACTACACAACTACCGGAAACGGAGATGCATTGGTTTTTCCTGATCAGGGTACTTTTGCTGTAGAAGAAAGTGATAATTTTGAAAGTGGTGCGGAAGTAATGCGTGGCCCGGATAATGTGCCTACTACCATTACCCTTAGCGAAGGAGGTAATGTGCTTACGATGAACTTTACCATTGATATAAATACAGATGCTGCAGTTAATGGAAGAGTGGCCAGCATTAATGGAGATTATACCTTTGTGCTTCAGAAACAGCAGCAATAGCAGTATTGATTGTTTAAATAGAAGCCGCTTCAAAAGAGCGGCTTTTTTGTTTACCTCAGCTTTACTATAGTGACCCCTGCCCCGCCTCTTTCTACATGCTCATCATGTACCTGGGCTACTCCATTATGTCGATGCAGATAGTCTCTTACTACTTCCCTAAGAATACCGTTGCCTTTGCCGTGAATGATGCGTAACTCCTGCATCCCAAACATACTAGCATCATCAACAAAGCTCTCTAAAGTAGGTAAAGCTTCTTCAGCCCGCTTACCACGAATGTCTAAATTGGTGCTGAATTCAACCTGTTTTTTGTTGATATCCAAGGTGGATGTAGTGAAACTTTTGTTATCAGGAAGTACCTTTTTCAGTGATTTACGCGATACTTTTTCCAGACGATTCAACTTAATGTTGGATTTAAGAGAGCCAATCAATATCTCAGCCTGCTTACCTTTTACCTGAAGTACTTCGCCCAATGCGCCATTATCTTTCACACGTATTGCATCTCCTTTTCGGATTTCACCTTCTTCTCGCTCTATGGTTTGTGCTCGTTTGGGAGAAGATTTAGTCGGTTGTACCTTGTCTTTCAGCTCTTCCAGTTCCTTACGTGCCTGCTTGGTAGCTTCTTTCTCCGCTTTATTCTCCTTAATGGAGCGTATGGTTGCCTCTATCCGTTGATTGGTATCACGCAGCATAGCTTGCGCTTCCCGCTTGGCTTCATTGATGATCTGCTTTTTCTGATCATCTATATAAGACTTCAGTTCTTCGTACTCTTTAGAAAGTGTATTGAGTCGCTTTTCTTTAGCGTTAAGTTCCTGATTAAGGCTGTTAAACTTGTTCTTTTCACTTTCCAGTTCACTCAGCATCTTATCAAATTCTACCTTTTCTACACCAATATGCTCTTTGGCACGATCAAGTACTTTCTTTGGCAGACCTATCTTCTGGGCGATTTCCAGCGCGAAGGAACTACCGGGCTTACCAATTTCCAGTTGGAATAGTGGCTCCAGTTTTTCCGAATCAAAGCGCATGGCTCCGTTGACGACTCCTTCAGCTTCATCAGCAAACTGCTTTAAGTTGGTATAGTGAGTAGTAATAACACCGAAAGTTTGCAAGGCATTTAGCTCTTCCAGTATAGCTTCGGCTATGGCTCCGCCAAATTGCGGTTCGGTACCCGTACCAAACTCATCAATCAGCACCAGCGAACGCTTATCGGTAAACTTCAGGAAATGCTCCATATTGGTGAGGTGCGAACTGTAGGTACTCAGGTCATTTTCCAGCGACTGTTCATCACCAATGTCAATGAAGATGTTTTTGAAAACACCGGCTTTGGAGTGATCAGCCATAGGAACCAGCAGGCCACACTGCAGCATGTATTGCAGTAATGCCACGGTTTTGAGACAGACCGACTTACCTCCTGCGTTGGGTCCGGAGATGATAAGAATACGTTGCTCCTCATCCAAACGGATGTTGAGCGGGACAATATTTCTGCCCTGCTGCTCCAAAGTCATCTGTAGCAGAGGGTGGCGGGCATTGTACCAGTCCAGTTTGTTCTTCTTTTCTACTACCGGACAGGAAGAGTCAAAGCGAAGCGCAAATCTGGCCTTGGCACGGATGAAGTCTATCATGCCCAGGAAATTATAGGCACTCTTGAGCGCACGAATATGCGGACGTACTTCATCGGTAAGGCTGATTAATATTCTTACAATCTCCCGCCGCTCTCTATATTCCAGATCACGGATTTCGTTGTTAATTTCCAGCACTTCCGCTGGTTCCAGAAATACGGTTTGCCCGGTAGAAGACTCGTCATGCACAAAACCTTTGATACGGCGCTTGTATTCGGCCAGTACCGGGATCACCATCCTTCCCCCACGGACAGTAAGCGTAGCATCATCCGGTGTAAAGCCCTGCTGCCGGGCCTGCCTAAGAATCTGGTCAAGCACCTTACGCAAACGTACCTGCTCGCTCTGCAACATGCGGCGGATATCCTGCAATTCTTTACTGGCATTGTTTCGCATTTGCCCTTTCTCATCTATGATGCGACGGATGCTGTTGAGTAGATTACTGTCCAATGAGATAAAATCGCCCAGTTTCTTTAGTTCGGGATACTCATCTTCTTCATCTTCCTCAAAAAACTTCAGGCAACGGAATATGGTATCCAGTGAGAGCTGCAGGTCGTGGAACTCTTCTTCTATCAGGAAAGTGCCGGGCGTTTTGGCTTTGTCCAGATGTGCGTTGACATCTATAAAGTTGGAAGCAGGAAAAGGCTCCTCCTGCACCAGTATTTTTCTGAATTCCTCTGTTTGCGCCAGTAATTTGGTGATCATGGCGAAGTCGTCAGAGAAATTCATTTTATCTACATAAGCCGTACCCAGTGTACTGCTGCAATGGCTTTTGAGCAACTCTCGGACGCTGTCAAAGCCTATTTTGTCTTCTAAATTCTTGGGATATAACAAATGCTTACTTCCTTTATTTCTTCTTTTTGTGGACTTATCATTATCATAAACTTAAGGCAGAAATTTTAGTTCGTCTTAGGCGTGCTTGCTGGTGTCTAGCCTTAAATTCCTGCAAAGATAAAGCTTTTTTCAGCGAAATGATGGGGCATAGACAAGTAAGAGCCTATTTAAAGTTTTAAGCTTTTGTGCGCTGGCCTGAATATCCGGCGGGCGTGCAAAGGCATGTGTGAAGAAGCGTTTGGAGATTTCCGGCCTGGAGGGCTAGACTTTTTTGGTTACTTTTTGTGGCAATGACAAAAAGTAACAAAGCAGCTAACTTAAGGGTAAAATGAATTGATAATATAGCTATAAGAAAAGAATAGAAACTTCAAATGCCTTATAGACAAGTGACTGTTCTTTAATATCGCAACCATTAACTCTTGAAATTTACCTAAGACAGGAAAAAAATGCTGAAGTATGGTATCCAAATTCCTGCTTAGCTTTTAAAGAAGTGTTGACAAGCACTTTTATAAAAGTTGAAGTACTTTTTTAAAAAGTAGAGCTACTTTTCCGAAACATAGAGCAACAATTTTTAAAAGTAGCTGACTATTTTTAGGCCTTTATACATAAAAAAAGCCTGTCCGATAGTAAGTCCGGGCAGGCTCTTTTACTTTTACCCTTTAATTTGCACTGAATTTTTCATTGATAAGAATGTAAGACCTGAGGAAGAGGTAATAAAGTATAGAATACCCCATCTCTTTCTCAGTAAATCTGCAAGCGTCAGGCAGATGACAATGATGAATCTGTCTGTTAAGTTTATTGCGTACACTCCAATATGAATAAAGATATTAAGGTGATTATCCCGGCCTTCAATGAGCAAAACTCTATTGGGAAAGTGCTCAGGGATATTCCTAAAGACTGGGTGAGTGAGGTTATTGTGGTCAATAACAACTCAAAAGATGATACAGAGGAAGTAGCGAGGAAGGCAGGAGTAACGGTACTTAAAGAAGAACGACAGGGGTATGGCTATGCCTGTCTAAAAGGGATGGACTATGTGAAAGCGCAAAATCCTCAGCCAGATATCATCGTTTTTATGGATGCTGACTACTCCGACCATCCTGAGCAATTGCCAGAAGTTGTAAAGCCCATATTGGAAAAAGATATGGATTTGGTTATTGGCTCCAGAGCTTTGGGTGAAAAAGAAAAAGGGGCGATGACGCCTCAGCAGGTATTTGGTAATTGGCTGGCGACGCGTCTGCTCCGCTTATCTTACGGCGCTAATTTTACCGACCTTGGCCCCTTCCGAGCAGTGACATGGGAAGCATTGCAGCGTATCAATATGCAGGACAAAACCTACGGCTGGACGGTAGAGATGCAGCTAAAAGCCGCTAAGCTGGGTTTGCGTTGTACCGAAGTGCCGGTAAAATACCGGAGGCGGAGGGAGGGCGTGTCCAAAGTTTCCGGTACACTCAAAGGTACACTGGGAGCGGGTTACAAGATCATCTGGACGATCTTCAGGTATAGGTAAGTGCAACTATGACTGGCCTTAAGAAGTTATAAAGAAGAAGAATATGTTATCGGGCTATTTGCTTTTACCTATTGAAAGCTAAAAATGAAGGCAAGTCTGTTGATGAATCTTTTATACTACAAGGTCCATTTAAAGAATGAAAGTTGTCCTTATGTACATGTATAACTCAAGAAAAGCATAAAGGTAAGAATGCCAAAGTTGTATGAATACCTCGGAATTATCCTTTTCTTTTACTCCAATGAACATGAGCCTATTCATGTACATGCCAGAAGTGGTGAATATGAGAGTAAAGCTGAGATCATAATCGTAAATAAGGAGGTAAAAGAAGTGATTATTACTAATGTAAAAGGGAAAAAGCCAATCAAAGGGAAGGAGCTAAACAATTTAAAGGTGTTTCTCAAGCACTATGCAGATGCAATTGTAGAGAAATGGATAGATTACTTTGTGTATCATAAAGAAATTGATTTTGAAAAGATTACTAAAAAACTTTAGATATGAAGATCACAGAAAGGTATACAGGCGAAGGGAGCCAAATTGCTGTTAAAGAAGCGCATTATATTGGTGATTATGCAATCCGCCTAGCCTTTAGTGATGGGAATCAAAAACTGGTTGATTTTAAGCCATTTCTTGAAAAAGCTAAACACCCTTCTGTTCAGAAGTACTTAGATGAAAGTCGGTTCAAAAACTTTGAGATCAAGGGAGGTAATCTTGACTGGAATGATTTTGAGCTATGCTTTCCCATTGAAGACCTTTATAACAACACTGTAATGAAAGAAGAAGGTAAAACTGCATTAACTTAATGTGAAAGCATGTTATGAAATAAGGAGCCTTTTGCTGTTTTCTTTACAGAAAAAAGTATGGGAAACGAACAAAAAGATTTAGGCTCGGCTACTATATACTAATTAGCCGAGTGTGGAAAGTGAACCTAATAGTTAGAAGCATGCCTTCTTTTGAATAAATGATTTTATGGAAATCCTGATTGCGATAGGATATTTACTCTGCTTACTTTTTATCTTTCTTTTTAGCCTGGGGCAATTGCACCTGACTTGGCATTATCTGCGCCGATTGAAAGAGAAGAAGGCGGCTATTCCTTTGGACTTAGAGGAATGGCCTGCCGTTACCATCCAACTACCAATCTATAACGAACTTTATGTAGTAGAGCGTCTTATTGATGCGGTTGCTAAAATCAGCTATCCTCGGGATAAACTGGAGATACAGGTTTTGGATGATTCTACTGACGAAACGGTAAGGCTTATTGCTGCTAAACTAACTGTCTATCAAAAGCAAGGGATAAATATCCGGTATATTCGCCGACCGGAGCGCAAAGGCTTTAAAGCAGGGGCTTTAGCCTATGGACTGAAAAAAGCAAAGGGAGAATTTATTGCCATATTTGATGCTGACTTTTTACCTTCACCGGACTTTTTAAAGAAAACTATCCCCCACTTCGTCAATGAGAAAATTGGTATGGTACAAACCCGTTGGGGACATATCAATAAGGACTATTCTTTACTTACCCGCCTGCAAGCTTTTGGCCTGGATGGGCATTTTACCATAGAACAAGGGGGGCGAAGCCATGCCGGGAGTTTTATCAATTTTAATGGCACCGGAGGGGTATGGAGAAAAGCCTGTATTGTTGATGCTGGCGGTTGGTCAGATGATACGCTTACTGAAGATCTTGACCTGAGCTATCGGGCACAGATGAAGGGTTGGGAGTTCACCTATCTGGAAGAAGTAGAGGCTCCGGCAGAGTTGCCTATCCTGATGCCGGCTATTAAGTCGCAGCAGTTTCGCTGGAACAAAGGCGCAGCGGAGTGCGCCCGTAAGCATCTCAGCCATGTTTTTGAAAATCACCCTCAACGGAAAATAGGCTGGGTCAATCGCATACATGCGATCATGCACCTTTTTAACTCTTCGGTATTTCTGTTTCTATTGCTGGGGGCTATCCTCAGTGTGCCTATGCTATTCATCAAACAACAGCATCCCTATCTGAATACTTTCTTTAAAATGGGGGCGGTGTTTGTAATCGGCTTTTTCTCTATCGGAGTGTTTTACTGGATTGCTACTAGCCGAGTAATTAAAGAACGTAAGCTTCGGTATTTTGTCAAGCACTATCCTCTCTTCCTGGCCATTACGATGGGGCTTTCACTGCATAATGCACTGGCAGTAGCAGAAGGACTTTTAGGTTTTAAATCTCCATTTCTGCGAACGCCCAAATTCAACGTGACCAATGTAAAAGGGCAGTGGAAGAAAAATGTTTATCTACACCGTAAGCTAAGTCCGATAACCTGGCTGGAAGTATTGCTGGCTTTTTACTTTATATTTGGAAGCTTCTCCGCCTTTTTTGTCGCTGACTATGGCCTGTTGCTGTTCCACACTATGCTGGCTTTTGGTTTTGGAGCGGTAGCCCTCTATTCTTTTAAGGCAGCCCGATATGCCTGAGAAGCGTACAATACTGCTGTACTTACTAGCAGGCGTACTATTTGCCTGTATAGTATACATCACTTATGGGCTGGAGCGCTTTCAAACTTTTCCGCTGCTGCTCACTTATTCTCTGGCCTTCGCTGCCTATGCGGGTATATACAAATTGACAGCGAATGATAAACAACTGTGGGTAATGCTGGGAGTGAGTGGCCTGGTACGTATTGTTTTAATGCCTGCTATTCCTAATCTGTCAGATGATATTTACCGCTTCATCTGGGATGGAAGATTGTTGGTACAGGGCATACATCCTTTTGCTTATCTGCCTTCAGAAATTATACAGCAGGGACTGCATGAGCAGTTACAGGGTATTGACGAGAGCCTCTTTCAGCAGCTCAACTCGCCCGGTTACTTTTCTATTTATCCCCCGGTCAATCAGGCGGTTTTTGCGCTGGCGGCCTGGGTTTACCCGGATTCTATTTTGGGAAGCATCGTTCTGATCAGGATATGTATACTGCTGGCCGAGGCAGGAAGCATCAGCCTACTCTTCCAGTTCGCCCGGAGACAGGATCTTCCTATCAAAAGAACTTTGCTGTATGCCCTCAACCCACTTATCATCCTTGAGCTAAGTGGCAACTTACACTTTGAAGCCCTGATGATTTTTTTCCTGCTGCTAAGCTATTTCTTTCTGAGAAGAGTACACTGGTTGCCCAGCGCGATTAGCTTTGCTTTGGCTGTAGCCACCAAACTACTACCGCTGATTTTATTACCCCTTTATATGCGTCGTCTGGGACTAAAAAAAGCCATTTGGTTTTATATAGTCACTGGGTTATTCACACTGCTTTTGTTTATACCTCTACTCAACATGGAATTGCTCAGAGGCATAGGAGAGAGCATTGGGCTATATTTTCAGAAGTTTGAGTTCAATGCCAGTATCTACTATATCGTACGGGAATTTGGTTATGTGCTAAAGGGGTACAATATCATTGGCACCGCAGGAAAATGGCTGGCAGCCAGTACCTTTTTAGGCATTGTTCTTTTTTCGGTACTGGAACGTAAAGAAAAACTTCCGGCTGCCTGGATATGGATATGGCTCATTTATCTGGCCTTGTCTACTACCGTTCATCCCTGGTACATCGCTCCTCTGATTGCTTTCAGCCTATTTACGCATTACCGTTTTATGATCGTCTGGTCGTGGCTGATCTTTTTCTCCTATGCAGGCTATAGCGCAGAAGGCTTTGAGGAAGTGATGCTCATTACTGTACTAGAATACAGTTTGGTACTGCTGGTATTGGCCTACGAACTTTGGAAGCATTATTCCTTGAGAACCGAATCCTCAAGAGGGTAGGTAGTGCTAAGGGTAGAGTCTGAGGGAGGGACTTCATCCTTTTGCTGAAGCGTATCCTGCGGAGGAGCAGGGATTTGCCGCATGGATCTTAAGGCAAGAAAACCTACGACCCCTGCGGCAATAATACATACATAAAAAGCGATGAGTAATACTTTTCTCAATATGTCCATTTCTGGTTCCAGTTGTAACGCGAGAAACGATGTCTCAGCTCATCAGGACTATCTCTGAAGGATGAATAATACATCCAGGCGATAAGGCCGGAGATAAGCAATGAAAGGGTTACGGCATTGCTAAGGCCATCTACCAGAAAGCCTAGTAAAATCATTGTTACCATAAAACTCATGACGAACCAGTGGCAGGTCATATTCCAGAGGTCACGCTTTTTCCAGGAAGAGATGTAGCGGAATACATTCAATTCTCCTCCCCACTGGTGGACCAGCTTGTAGAAATGATCATCTACACGATAGAGCAGGATAGGGTCAAGGTCTGCGAGCGGGCGCTGTCGTTCTTCCAGTTCAAAGGTTTCTCCGGGAGCAACGATAACAAAGTCTTCCGCTACTTCCTCATCCGAAAGATGATAAGTACGCTGAAAGTTTTTAACCCTGGGTGCAAATTGCGTGTCTATAGGCCCGCGATACAAATGGCTGGGTAGCATACGCATATTATAAGCCATACAAACCTGCCGTATGTCATCTACATGAAATACTTCTCCTTCATATTTTTGGTTAAGCAAAGCCTGCCGCAGCCAATGTTCCTTTTCGGGTTCAATTGTATTGGTAAAAAGTCCCATGTGTTGCAGAGCCTGCTTCTCCTGCTTACTTTCCCTCCGAAGTATCTCTTGTAATTCAGCAATGGAGTTGTCATTCAAAAAACGCTGCTGGCGTTTGCTGTCAGCGTAGATCAATTCATCTTGAAGATTCATAGCGCAAAAAATTAGGTATAACAAGATTTTTCCTTCTAATAATTTAGGGATTATTTTTTTATAAGGAAATAGCAGACACGATAAATATTGCTATAACTTTCTGATATGCAGCATGCTAGGGATGGATGTGAGGGCACTCAGGAAGGGTGTTACGAAAGATGAGCAGACTTGATGAACATAAAAAAGCGCATACTGACTACCAGCATGCGCTTTTTTTAACTTTTAAAAAAGCGTGAGCCTATTCTATTCCATAGAATTGATGGCATTCAGGTCGTCAAAAGCCTGCTTTAGTCTTTTTACGATTGACTCTTCTCCTTTGCGTAACCAAACACGTGGATCGTAGAATTTTTTGTTAGGAGAATCATCGCCTTCAGGATTACCGATTTGTGCCTGTAGGTAAGCTTCTTTACTCTGATAGTAATCTTTGATACCTTCCCAGAAAGCCCACTGTACGTCAGTGTCAATATTCATTTTCACTACGCCATAGCCCACTGCCTCGCGAATCTCAGCCTGGGTAGATCCTGAGCCTCCGTGAAACACGAAGTTCACAGGCTGATCTTCAGCAGTAGCCATCTCTTTTTTGATGTACTCCTGTGAATTGAGAAGAATCTTGGGCGTTAATTTTACATTACCGGGTTTATAAACACCATGCACATTACCAAAAGCGGCAGCGATGGTGAAGTTATCACCTACTTCAGAGAGTTCTTTGTACGCATAAGCAACTTCTTCCGGCTGAGTATACAGTTTGGAAGCATCTACGTCGCTATTATCTACGCCATCTTCTTCACCGCCGGTTACGCCCAGTTCTATTTCTATAGACATGCCCAGTTTGTACATACGCTCATAATACTCCTTGCAGGTAGCAATATTTTCTTCCATGTGCTCCTCCGAAAGGTCCAACATGTGAGAGCTAAACAAAGGCCTGCCGTGCTGTTTGTGGTAGGCTTCTCCGGCATCCAGTAAGCCATCAATCCAGGGAAGCAGCTTCCTTGCTGAGTGGTCGGTGTGTAAAATGACCGTCACGCCGTATTTTTTAGCCAGCTCGTGTACATGCATGGCCCCGGAAATGGCGCCTGCGATAGAGGCTTGTTGTCCGTCATTGCTTAGCCCTTTGCCAGCATAAAAAGAGGCTCCGGAATTAGAAAATTGTATGATTACGGCAGAGTTTACTTCACGAGCAGTTTCCAGTACCGCATTGATGGTGTTGGTTCCGGTTACATTAACAGCGGGAAGCGCAAAGCCTTTCTCATTTGCATATCTGTAAAAACGCTTCAGATCTTCGCCGTATAATACGCCAGGTTTAAAAGTTTCTTTCATGTCTTTTGTTGATTATTTAACGTTGCCGTGCCATGCTTGAAAAGCCTGAACACACTTAATGGAACTTATGAAAAAAAAAGCGATTTGCCTTGAGCAATTTTCTCCGCTTACTTTATAGTTCTTCAAATTGATTTAAGAGTTGGCAATATAGAGAATTCCCAACTGCGATACATGGGAGTAAATGGTATTTTTGCAGAAATACCAGTCAGAAATAGAGAAAAATGCTTATTTTTTCGCCATTACTTGAATATTTTTCATTGATGAAACACAACCTACTTACTACTTCATTTGTTCTTTTTCTATCAGGGTCAGTATTTTTCTACGCTTGTCAGGGACCGGCAGATACAGAAGAAGAAACCACTACTTATCAAAAATGGCATCCTCTCACCCTCAGTTTTGAAGGCCCCCAGACCAGCGAACAGGCAGAGGATAATCCTTTTCTCAACTATCGGATGATGGTCAGTTTTAGCCATGAGGATAAAACCTATAAAGTTCCTGGCTACTACGCTGCTGATGGAAATGCCGCCGAGAGCAGTGCCGATAGCGGTAATGTCTGGCAGGCACATTTCACACCTGATGCCGAAGGTCTGTGGGAGTATGAGGTTTCTTTTCGTAAAGGCGATAGTATCGCTGTCAGTGATGATCCTCAGGCCGGAGAGGCAGTCGCTTTTGATGGCAGCAGCGGTAGTTTTGAAGTGATTCCTTCTGATAAAAGTGGAAATGATTTTCGTGCCAAAGGTAAATTACGGTACGTGGGGGAGCGCTATCTTCAGTTTGCTGAAAGCGGAGAATATTATCTCAAAGGAGGAACGGACAGCCCGGAAAACCTGTTGGGTTACGAAGGTTTTGACGGTACTTATTTTGGTGGGCAAGAAGGACAGCGGAGTGGAGAGGCCGCCGCTGACAAAGACCTGCACCGTTACGAAGATCATGTACAGGACTGGAACGAAGGTGACCCCAGTTGGCAGGGGGGGAAAGGTAAGGGGCTTATAGGCGCATATAATTATCTGGCAGAAAAAGGGATGAACTCTTCTTATTTCCTGACGCTCAACATCGGAGGAGATGGGAAAGATGTGTGGCCTTATACCAGTTATGATGAACGCTATCGCTTTGATTGTAGCAAACTTGCGCAGTGGGATAAAGTATTTTCTCATGCTGATAGCCTGGGCATTATGCTGCATATTGTGACGCAGGAGACTGAAAATGAACTGCTGCTGGATGGCGGAGATACCGGTACACAGCGCAAACTTTATTACCGCGAACTCATTGCCCGTTTTGCCCATCACCTGGCAGTGACCTGGAATATGGGAGAAGAAAATGGTTATGCGGATTTTACGCCGGAGGCTCAGGATGATGCCCAGCGCAAAGCGATGATCTCTTATATCAAGCAGACTGACCCTTACCAGAACTTTGTGGTACTGCACACCCATGCTGCACCTACTCCCCGCTACGAAATTCTGGATGCTTTACTGGGATTTGAGTATCTGGACGGCCCTTCTTTACAAATCAGCCCAACTAGCGATGTACATGAAGATACGAAGCATTGGATTGAGGCTTCGGGCGAAGCTGGTAAGCAATGGGTAGTCAATCTGGATGAGATCGGCCCGCATTATCACGGCGTTTTGCCTGATGATATTGATCCTGATCATGATACAGTGCGCTATGAATCTTTGTGGGGCAACCTGATGGCGGGTGGCGGAGGGGCAGAATGGTATTTTGGCTACCGCTGTCCTAATGATGATCTGAATGCCGAGACCTTTCGCACCAGAAATAATATCTGGGACCAGACTCGCTATGCGCTAAACTTTTTTCATGAGCATCTGCCTTTCTGGGAAATGCAGTCTGCCAACGAACTGGTGAATGCAGAGGAAACTTACTGCTTTGCCAAGCCCGGAGAAGTATATGCCATTTATGCTCGCAAGGGTGCGGATGTGCAGCTTGACCTGGAAGAAAATGAAGCTACCTTTACAGTGCAATGGTACAACCCAAAAACTGGAGAAGGTTTACTACAGGGTTCGCAAACTGAAATTAATGGTCCCGGGCAAATATCGTTGGGAAATCCCCCCTCTACTCCGGATGAAGACTGGGTAATCCTTGTAAAACGATCAGAAACACAATAAAAGATAAACCATGAGTAAAAAACACATCCTTTTCAGCCTGAGTGCGGGAGTAAGCCTGGTAGTCGCCACACTCTTTGTTTTGGCTACGCCTAAGAAACAAATTCCTGAACAGGAGGTTGATAAAGTACCGACTATCAAAGCTGAAAACTTAAAGGAACGCCTTCAGGACAAGGAAGATGAATTCATCCTTCTGGATACCCGCTCGGTGGAAGAGTATGAAACCGGACATCTTAAAGACGCACGTTTCGTCAACTTTGAGACTTTTCAGTTGAAAGAGGTTGAAGATATTCCCAAAGACAAGGAAATTATTGTGTATTGTCTTTCCGGTGGTCGTAGCAATCGGGTAGGTACACAGCTGCTGGAAGCCGGTTACGAAAATGTACATAACCTTGAGGGAGGTATGCGTAACTGGAAAGCTAAAGGTTACCCTGTTTTTTATGACTGAAGCATCACTGATTATTTTTGTAAAAAAACCTGAATTAGGCAAAGTCAAAACACGGCTGGCTGATAGCATAGGCGGAGAAAAAGCACTGGAAGTTTACCGCAAACTGCTGGAACGTACCTACGCGATCACCCAGTTGCTAAAACAAGATAAAATTGTCTACTATACCCCTGAGATTGTTTACCATGATATCTGGGAAGAGGAGCGTTATCTGAAAGCCTTACAATCAGAAGGAGATTTGGGAGTGCGCATGCTCCAGGCTTTTAAAGAAAGACTGGAATCTGGCTATAAAAAAGTATGTATTATTGGTAGTGACTGCTATGAGCTGACAACCAAGATTATTGAACAGGCTTTTGCTGAGTTGGAGCAGCACGATATAGTTGTGGGCCCCTCTACTGATGGAGGCTATTATTTGTTAGGTATGAAAAAGCCATACCCCAATCTTTTTCGCGATAAAGACTGGAGTACTTCCAAAGTATTGGAGCAAACCATAGAATCCATCAAAAAAGAAGGATTAAACTGTTATATTCTGCCGGAGCTGACAGACGTAGACGAAGAGAAAGACTTAGAAACGATGCGTTAAGTTGAACAGCAAAATTTTGAGGATATGGATACGCAATTTTCAGGAGTAAAAGTAGAAATCATTCAAGGAGATATCAGTAATCAGGAGGGGATAGATGCAGTAGTGAATGCTGCCAATGCGCAGCTTATGAGTGGAGGAGGAGTAGCGGGAGCTATCCATCGTGCAGCGGGTCCTGAACTGGAAAAAGCCTGTAGACCACTGGCACCCATCACACCCGGGGAAGCCGTAATCACCGATGCTTTTCAGCTGCCCAATCAAAAAGTAATTCACTGTTTGGGACCGGTATATGGAAGAGATAAACCTGAAGACCGCTTACTGGCCAATTGTTATGAAAATGCTCTGCAACTGGCAGACGATCATCAATTGAAATCAATCGCTTTTCCCGCTATTTCTACCGGAATTTTTGGTTATCCTCTGAAAGAAGCTGCTCAGGTGATGTTGCAGACCATTCAAAAAGTAGCGGTGCAGCTATCCTCTGTGCAGCATATTCGTATAGTCTTGTATGGCGACAATGATCGTCAGTTAGTAAAACAAACTTTAGAACAAATGCTACCATGAAAAGCGCAATAGACGAAAACATAAGCATGCTGTTACTTTTTCTGGCTGCCATGACCAGCCTGTATGCCTGTACCGGAAGCAATGCCAAGAGTACTGTAAGCGCAGCCCAATATTTTAATCAGGACTGGGCTATGGATGCCAAATGGGATCAGGGCGAAGCTGAGGTAGCCAAATATGAGGCACAAAGAGTGGTTTACGGCAAGCCGCGTGATTTTGAGTATGTCTATATTCTTGTTAAAGAAACCTTTAATAAAGAATTTAAAGTCAAAACAGATGATTACGACCGTAATGACCTGTTTGATGTGATGAAAATCAATAAGTTTTGTCGTATCCCAACAGACAATTACCCTTATCATTATCTCACCAGTATTTTTTATAAAAGAGAACAACCTTCTACTGTTTACAAACTGACTAATACCTCCCAAGAATGGTGTGGCAATACTTCCAAATATTTCTTAGATCAGGGCAGAAATTATGAGTTTGGCTACAATAGTTACTGGGATGGACAAGGCATCGGCCAGATGACTGTAGAAGGTAATATTATGTTTGAAGACCAGCTTTCACATTCCCTGCGGGCGCTAAACTTTCAGGATGGCCTGAGCTTTCAGCAATCCGTAGCTGAATCACAGGTAAATAGCAAAGCTACCGAGCCTAAGGTTTATGAGGCGACATTTAATGTGAGCAAAGCTAATGGCTTACAACTGAACACCGCCTACGATATGAGTCAAGTATCCGATGTCTGGAAAGTGGAGGTGCAATTGGATGAGGAAAAGACGAATATTTACTGGTTCAGCGGAAGCTACCCCAACATTCTGCTCAAGCAGGAAAGCTGGGATGGCCGCAAGCTAGAGTTGAAAGAGAGTTATATGGATGCTTACTGGAATAGCTAGAGATCTATCTTTACCTCATCCTCATGTTCAAAAGGCACTCTGAAGGGCAGCCCATTAACAGTCACACGGGCTCTTCCTTCGTAACGTACCTTTTTTGTAGCGCCATTAAGCATGCTGAGTGCAGTATTGAGTAAGTTCATATTGAGATCACCCAGCGAAAGGGTAACATCTATGGGTATTACAAACTCGCTATTGGGCATGGCAGTGATGTCAAACTCCTGACTGATGTCCTTCACCTTTTCTCCCTCCACAAACACGCTGACATCTACCTGCCGGATTTTGATCTTTTGCTTGTTAGGATTAAAAAAAATAGCATCTCCATTGATCTGAGCTTTGCTCAGACCCTGTACATCTATTTTAAAGTTTTTTACTCCATTAAAGTCGGGAGCTTCTGGTGTAGCGCAGGCAGTAGCAGTGATCACTAATACCATCATCCACAAAGTAAACTTACTGCTATACTGCTTCCAAAGCTGGTTCATAGGCAATTACTTTTTGTTTTTCTGATTCAGGAATCGGGGTTGACTTTCCGGTTTTGGTGTTAATGGCTACCAATATCATAGTAGAAGAGAAAAACAGTATGCTACCCTCCTTATTAGTAATCATATTTTCCACATGCATGCTGGAGTTGCCCAACTTAGTCGTTCTGATATGCGCTACTGGAGTCACCTCCGGTGTTACGGGAATTTTATAGTCCATGCTGGCATGAGCCAGTACCAGAGCCACCTCTTTCCATTCCTGCCGGATTACTTCTTTAAAATATCCCAATCGTGCCAGTTCCAGATAAGTCAGGTATACCGCATTGTTGGCATGGCCAAGCATGTCCATATCCGAGTATCTTACCTGTATTTCAAACTGGAATCGGTATTTATCTAAATCTGATAACGAAATCATTACTCAATGATGATAGTTACTTTGTTATTTCTTTTTTCGGTTAGCTGGTCAGTCTTAATACCCGCACCATAATTGTTCATATCGCCCTTTTCTACATTGATGTAATACTCCTGAGTGTCCAGTTCAGAAAATTTCACACGGCCTTTGTCATCAGTGTATTTGATACCCTGTACCGGGTTTTCTTCTTTCTGATAGTCTTCTTTATTGGTAAATATCTGCACTTCTGCCCCTTCTACACTATTGCCAAGATTGTCTCTTACCGTGATTTGCAAAGAAGTCTTAAAGATTTGAATGGGCTTGTCATCAGCCGCAGGTACGCCTGCTGAAGGTACTGACTGGCAACTCATCAAAAAGAAAACTACCAATAAATATGTCTTGGAGATCATCATTGTAAAAGTGTTTAATTTAATTAGTATTGGAATAATATTTTGAATACGACGTTAGCTAAGTTTAACTTAGATTTTTTTACCATAATCAACATACCGCATGGCATCAACTGCTTCCGGCTACTTACGGTTCGCTACACTACAAATATTATGCTTTTGTGGCATTTCTCTATCGGTATTTGCCCAAAATACTAAGAGTCTCAACACCAGACAAACTTCGGCCAATGCACCATATTACAGCCGACAGGAAGCTTACGTAGATTCAACAAAGCAGTATGTCATCCAACCTGACTTTAGCTTTACCGCTTTGGCGGTGAGCATTGAAGCTGAGCTGGATTTTGACGGAGCTTATATAATTGTGGATCAAGATACATTTTTCCTGCGAGAGGATGAGCACCAACCCGAAGAAGATAACTTCAAACAGTCCGTTTTGCTTATTTTGGACCGAGCCCAGCCCAGCTTTAGCTTTTATCCGGCAAGCATCAGCGGTAAAGTTTCTTTCTCTCTGCTCAATGCTGAGCAAGGAAGAAGCAAAGCCAATATGCGAATGCAGGAGCAAAAGAAGCAAGCGAAAGTAAAGCAAAATGGAGTTTGTGAATTGCCCGACTTAGTTCGTACCTCAGTTTGGCGCGAAGGACTTCCAGAACCTTCTTACACCAGGGTAGAAACTGATGTGGAACATGTGATTGTGCATCATTCGGCAGGTTCTAACACAAGTACGGATTATGTGAATACCGTTCGCAACATCTACTTATTCCATACTCAGGAAAGGGGCTGGTCGGATATTGGCTACAATTATCTGATTGCGCAGGATGGTACCATCTTCCAGGGAAGAAGTTTTACTAATGATGAAATTGAAAATGATGCTATCCGTGGGGCGCATTTCTGTGGACAAAACTCCGGAACTATGGGCATATGCATGCTGGGTAATTATAACACTGCCGTACCTACTGATACTTCTCTGACTTCTCTCGTGAGGCTGACTGGCTGGAAACTGCATAAAGAATCGCTTGACCCTTTGGTAAGCAGCAGCCATCCGGCTAATAGTAATCTGGGAGTAATCGCGGGGCATCGTAATGGCTGTGCCACAGAATGCCCGGGCGATAATCTATACGCGAGGCTTGACAATATCCGTCTGGAAGTGGAAGCCTACCTGGAATCAGGTTGTGAAGATGAGGAGGAAGCGTTGGTTTTCAATGTCTATCCGGTGCCGGCAGAAGAAAAAGTTAATTTTATATTGCCCTCAGAGCAAGTTCCGGAAGCGGTATGGATGATAGATGCTGCCGGAAAAAAGTTTTCGGTAAGTACTTATCTGGATCAGGAGGAAGGAAACTGGGTGGTAGACACCGGAACGCTGGCAGCGGGTATGTACATTTTACAAATCCAGGGAAACGATTTTGAGCAAAAGCGTAAGCTGCTCATTCATTGATGAAAAAGGGCTGAGACAAAATCATCATAGCTGTCGGCTTCCTGAAACTGACGGTCGGAGTAGATACTGGCCAGTACTTTCAGGTAACTGGGCTGACTATCAATCTGTACATGTTCAATGGCAATATTTCCAAACATCTGATTGGCCTGTACAGACTCTTGTGTTAGATCATCGGCACTGAGTGGTGGCTTCAGGTAGTACTTTTCAATAGTCTCCACATAACTTTCCCGGTCCAGAATTCGACGGTCAGCATTCACCAGGCGGTAGCCCATTTGTAATACTTTATCTCTAAAATAGTCAGTAAGGTGCTGAAAAGATTTCCTGCCTATTTTTTCATGATAAGTAATGGCAAAGCCATTGGCGTAGGCAGTATTGAACAGATGTACATCAATTTCTGAGGTGATATCTGTCTTTTTATAGTAGTAAGCTTTAGCAATTTCCTCAATAAGATCACTACGATCAGCACTGTCTTTCCATTCTCCATAAGCCTGCTGGGTAGGCTGACTACGCTTAAGTACCTCATGGACAGCAGTCACCTTGTCCGAGTCTTTTCCCGGAAATAACTTAGCAAACAGTTTGTCAAAGTAGGACATAGGCTGAGATTTGGATGATATTATTAATAACGAAAAAGTAGGGAAAAGTATTTAGAAAAAATAATAAGCAGAACGGTTTGAGGAACAAAAAGCCGTTCTGCCGGTCAAGTTAATATTTAACGGACAAACACCCACTCCTTTTCGGATGAAAGATTTTCGCTATACTCATAACCTGCCTCGGCAAAAGTTTTGAGCTTTTCCGGTGAATCAATGCGCTGCTGTATGATAAAGTTAGCCATCTTCCCTCTGGCTTTTTTAGCAAAAATGGCAACGGTTTTATATTTTCCATCTTTGTTTTCTTTAAACACTGGCGTAATGATCTCAGCATCCAGTTCGGCAGGCTTGATGGCCTTAAAATATTCATTAGAAGCCAGGTTAACCAGTACTTTCTTCTTCTGACTTTTCAATTGTTCATTAAGCTGCTCGGTTATCTTGTTTCCCCAAAACTGATATAAATCTTTTCCCTTAGGATTGCTTAGCTTGGTTTTCATTTCCAGGCGGTAAGGCTGTATCAGGTCAAGGGGACGCAGCAGACCGTAAAGGCCGGAAAGTATACATAGATGTTCCTGCGCAAATTTAAAGTCAGCTTTTTTATACTCCTGTATTTCTATGCCGGTGTACACATCTCCTTTGAAAGCCAAGAGAGCCTGACGTGCATTTTCTGGAGAAAAAGGAGTAGAGAAATGCTGGAAACGTTCGTGATTGAGCGTAGCGATATTCTCACTCACCGACATTAGTTTTTCAATGTCTTGCACAGATTTTTTGCGAAGCTCTTTTACCAACACACTGGACTCCTTGAGAAGAGAAGGTTCGGTATAATTAATTTTTGAAATGTCTATACTGTCATCAGCAAAGTCCTGTGTTTTGGAGGGTGAAAGTATACTTATCATGAGTGATTAAAGATGAATGTTTAGTGAATAATTAATGTCATAAAAAACTTGTATAAGCTCAGTGATGGATTTGAGATTATGTACGTTTTACATGAATAACAAATCTAAGCGGCAAAGTTTTAACGCACAAACCATTTAAGGCCCTTCAGCTTAGCTCAGTCATGATAAGCTTTCAACTTGATAAACAGATCAGAAAGCTTGTTTACATTTGCAAAATACGATTAGTGGAGAAGCATTATGATTACAAAATTAAAGCAGAACCGGGTAGGAAAAATGATTTTGGGTTTATTACGGCAGGGAATGTCAGCCAAAAAACTTTCCTTAACGATCAGCCTGGGGGTAGTGCTGGGTATCATTCCTGTATTTGGGTTTGTTACCGCAGTTTGTGCAGCTATCGCGGCCTGGTGGCGGCTCAATATTCCTTTAGCACTTGCGGTACTTTATGCGGTTATGCCCCTGCAAATTATACTTTTTGTCCCCTTTATCCGACTAGGGGAGTTGATTTTCGGCATTGAAAAACTGCTCCTTGCACCCAACAAAATAGTTGAACAGCTACAACTGGATACGGTAGGCTATATGCTACAGATATGGCATTCGGTATTAGGTGCTTTAGGAGCCTGGGGATTGGTTTCTGTCTTACTGGGATTTGCTCTTTACTACTTGTCTCTGGTTCTGATACTCCGCTTTAAAAAGAGAAAGCCGCTTCAGGGAGATTTACCATCCTGAAGCGGCAGGGCAATTTGGGTTAAAATTGCTTTATCTGATAATCGTCACACCTCCTCTTTCCTCCAGTACTTCACCCGTTTCATCCGTACTGGATTTATATTGAATGACATAGGGATAAGTGCCCAGAGGAGCATCTTTTCCATTATAAGTACCATCCCATTCAAAGTTAGGATTGTCAGACTGGAATACGAGTTCTCCCCAGCGGTTGTAAATCTTCACTTCAAAATCTTCGGCAGACACATACTTGGGATATACGAAGAAAGTACTGTTCACTCCATTCGGACGGAAGGCATTGGGTGCCACAATTCTGGGGCGGCAATCCTCAACTACTTCTACCGAATCAATGATGGAGCAGCCAAACTCATTAATCATCTCTACGATATAAGTACCTCCTATATCGGCCACCACATTGGTAGTGTTGACAAAATCCCCTTTGGGAGTAGTCCAGTAGATTTCAGGTGCAAAGCCTACTTCCAGCAATACGCTATTAATTTCAGGGTCAGTATCCTGTGGACAGATGGTACGGGTAGGACCTAGCTCAGCTTCAGGTAGTGGGTTACGGGTAATGCTGGCAACGGCCTCAGCGAAACAGCCTCCGGCAGTTTCTACTTCTACCCTATACTCACCTTCAGGCATATCCGAAAGTACAAGTAATGAGTCACCTGCTCCCGTAGGGCTGGGGTTGCTGGCCTGTATACGCGTGCCATCCGGACGGAACCAACGATATGTAAGACTGTCGGTACCATCAGTACGCACTGAAGCGAAAAGCGGTATAGCAGAGCCATCAGCACAGGCGTTACCATAGAGAATATTTACGGCGATAGGCTGACTTACCTGTACCGGAAGCTCATCATTAAATAAACATGCAGAATTATTACGTTCTCTGATGCTAAGGTTATAGCTGCCACTCTCGGTGACTGTAATAGTGCGTAGTGCGCCTACACTTTGTCCATTGAGCGTCCAGTTGTAGATGAGATCACGATTGGCTGCCTCTTCAGGTATAAAGTTGACAGTTAACTGCTTTTCTCCGGTCTGACAGCTGTTGTCAGGCGCAACTTCTACAATATCAAAATCAAACGGATCACCGAAGTTAACCTGTACCTCTTGTGTACCAGGGCAGAGGTCCGGTTGATTCAGATTGGTAACTTTGGCAGTATATACACCGGACTCAAACACTCCACTGTTTAGAGTAAGAATTGGGCTTTGGTTATTAGATACTGGAATCTCAGTACCATCAGGACGGAACCATCTGAATTGCCATGTCTCCCCTGAAGCTGGATTGTAGTCTACTTCAATCTGAGCCTGAGTACCGCAAACACTTACCGGGCTTTCCACAAACTCAAATTCTACTGAATCTTCGTTGATCGGTACATTGATATCAGTTTCTGTTTGTATACATCCTGCGGCACTTCTTACTTCCAGATTATAATCTCCTGAAGCAAGGCCTGTGATTAAAAACGTATTGCTGTCAGTGCCACCCGATATTGGTGTGATATTGTTACCTGAAAGAGTCCATGTTGCTTGATAAACAGATGTATTACCTTGATCATCAAGTGTAACTTCTATTGTACCCTCTTCATCATTACAGCCGGAATCGGTAGTACTCACATCTGTAATATCAAAGTCAGCATTTTGGTCTTCTATTCCTGCACTCGCATTGGTAATACAGCCCTGAGCATTGGTAACCGCCACAGTATAGGTTCCAGCAGCTAAACCAGTTGGGTTTTGTGCGGTACTTACTATTGCACCACTCGCATTAGTCCAGCTAAAAGTTAATCCGGTAGGATCCGCCCCATTCAGGTCTAAAGTAATGGAACCATCATTCACACCGCAATTAGAAGTAGGCTGAGGAGTAGCCGTTACTACCGGAGCCTGTTCAATGGTTACTACTACAGTATCCTGGATAAAACAGCCTTCAGGAGCGTCATCAGTAACGGTTACGGTATAGCGGAATACGCCAGGGTTAGGTGTAAGTTCGCTGACTTCTATTACCGGCTCATTGCTGGTGGCTACGGTCTGGTCATTGGCATCCAGGATGACCCACTCATAGCCGGGATCACCGGGGCTGGGAATTTCTACATCCAGCTCGCGGGTTTCGTTCTGGCAAAGCGTAAAGTCTTCCGGCAGGTTAATTTCCGGCCGGTTATCTACCACAAAGATCGTCCCTTCACTTTCGCAGCCATCGGCATTGGTTACGGTGACCGTATAATCGCCTCCTTCCGAAAGGCTCACGGTATTCTGATTAGGCAAATTACCGCCACCGGCGGCACCCACCTGCACCCAGGTAAAAGTATAATTAGCGATATCAGGCGTGTTAGGGTCAATAGCACTAACTTCTACATCACCATTACATAGGTTGATGCTTTCGGGCAACGTCACTTCTGCCGCCTGTCCTACGTCAAAGTTTTGGGTCATCACGGTATCCGCATCGCAAGGATTGGAAAGTGTCACTTCCGCGGTGTAAGTACCCAGGCTATCTATTACGAAGGTGAAATTCTGAGCAGTTCTCAAGGAATCGGGTAATCCAAAGGCAGTACCATCGCTGAGCAGAATCCGCCAGGAATAAGTTTCTATCACATCATCTCTACCCTGAGCAGAAAAGTTGATGTCATTACCGACGCAGGCATTATCTACCGTAATATTGGGTTCGGGGAAGGAGTTTCCTCCGGATTGTATATTATCAGGTAGTCCTAAACCGCTGGTTGCCCCGTTGGGCAACTGTACAGTGTTTCCTTCACTTACATCGCCGGTATTAGGATCAACGCTTACAGCAATGAGGGTAGATGAGCCTTCTTGTGCTAAATAAAGCTGACCGTCTGGCCCCCGCTGGATCGCGCCATAATTACCCGAAAAGTCAGGGTCACGTGTGATGGAAATAGACCCTTCAGTTACCGGGCGGTCAATCGTAGTAGTAAATAATCCATTATCAGTAGAGACGAGTAGCACTGTATTGTCTAAAGTGTCCGTAAAAAACTCTATGCCGTAAGGTTGGGCGTTCTGTCCGCTAAAGTCTACTTCTACCGGATCGGTGATTTCGCCGGTTTGCAGATCAATGTTAAAAAGCTCAACGCGATCAGGTAAAGCTACTGCCAGTACAGTTCCGCTGGAGTCGCCGCCAATCTTCATATAGCCACGCGCTTCTTCAGGGTCGCTCAAATCGTGTACTGAGCCTACCGAAGATAGCACCGGATTGCCAATTCCCTGTTCGGTAATAGGATAGGAGCGGAAGGTATTGTTGCCGTACTCATGGGCTACCAGCATAGCACTGCTGCCATTACCACCATAAATCACTACACGCTCGGTACTTTTGGCAAAGAGGAGATTGTTGGCAGAAACTACTGCTCTTTGTTTCAGATCTACAATAGAGTAGCGCAGTTCATAGGCTCCGCTTTCTACCGGAGTAGCGGTAAAAACATAGAAAACACCATCTGCACCAGGTACCTGTACCATACCTACCATGGTAGATTCGTTGCTAGGACTGATTTGTACAGGCTGACCATTAGGATCCGTTAAGGCTACATGATCTCCGGTAGCACGGTCTTTGAAGAAAACGGTTTGCCCGTCGGTATAGAAAAGTATATCTCCATTACCATCGGATACTGCGGCTACACCTTCAGGAGCGGTCTGCGCACCATCCCCAACAGGGGTGATTTGCCCATCATTGTCTTGTCCGTCACCATTGTCGTCTGGATTATCAGGATCATCATAGAGTGTGTTGAAATCAATTCCTGCACCATTGCCAAAATACCATACATTATAAGTCTGGTTTTCAACCTGATATTCTTTGACATTTGATTCGGCATAAGCAGTACAACCGGAACCATCAGAAACCAGTACCCAATAGACACCAGCCTCGTTAACTTCAATTTCGGAAGTAGTTTCGCCAGTACTCCAGTAATATTGGTAATTGCCACCTCCTCCGGTGCCTCCACCAATACCACCTCCGCCGCCGATTCCGCCACCACCACCCTGGCCGCCTTGTCCACCACTTTCTGGTTCAGCTTTCAGGATAGCTGTTTCACCAGGACAGATGGTGGTATCCTGCACCAGGGGAACCTGCAGATCAAATTGTTGTACATTTACTCCCCCTGAAACGACTACCGATGTATCAGGCCAGTAAGCAGTAGCAGTATAAGACCCGGCTTGTTCAGGTGTATACGCAGGAGAAAATCCGCTAAATCCCTGGCCATCAATATTCCAAACGATACTGTCTGGTTGAGGCGTTCCCTCAGGAAACTGGGGCATAAGCTGTACCGGGTTGTTGGCACATTGCCCTGCCTGAGTAACTCCGAAGTTATAATCAGGGGTAGCACCCGGCGAAGTTTGGGAAAAACGTCTGCCCCCAAGGTCGGCACCGTCCAATAGTCCCGTTTCATAAGTCAGTAAACTGGATGCACTGTCTGCAAAGTTGATGCTCCCCAGAAGAGACTGGCCACCTTCTTCATAAAGAAAGTACACACTACCATCCGGCCCCCGCTGTACCCCGTAGACAGGTGCTCCTCCCAGCCCCAGGGCTGGAGTAAGGGTCTGAATAGGAGGAGTGCCTCCGGTATATTGATACACATTACCTCCCGCACCATCTGAAATATAGAGGTTACTGCCATCAGCAGACCAGGCTACATCATAAGCGGGAATATTTCCACTGTTCACATAGCCAAATGATCCGCTGGCGGGATCAAAGCTCAGAATATGAAAGCCATTCTGCCCGGCTACAGCGAGCTGATTGGTGGCGGCATTGAAATCCAAACCGGTACTGGTACCAATATTAGAGGCACCGGCAGCTCCTGCCTGATAATTATTAACCGGGCCAATTCCGGTACCTGTTACTTCCGCATACTGATAAGTGGAAGTTCCATCAATTTTAGATACCAGCCAATAACTGTCACCGCTAGGGTTAGGAATGAGCGTGAGCGCTTCGGCATCAGTAAAACCATTAGCCAGGCTGGGGCCGTTGAAATTGGTGATTTGAGGGTAGCCGGGACCGGCAGTGCTCACCGTTACAGAGTAGTATACTACATCGCCGTCAGCATTTTTAACGAAGATGTAATATTCACCGGGACTTCCGGGGATAGGAGAAATTGTCACCTGCTGATCTCCATTGGCATCTCCCACCATAGGGAAAGAATTGCCCTGAGCATCATAAGCTACACTACCATCAGTATAAAAAAGAATTTCCCCACTCTGCGGGTCAGTTGCTACAGCGCTGCTGCCCTGCCCCAGAGCTTCCGCAGCCTGAGGGTCAGTTGCCAGTGAGTCATTAGAGAAATTGAAGCGGATACCTCCGTTACTACCGAAAATCCAGTTATTATCCGCTCTTCCCTGCGCATAAATTTTATGTGAGAGCAAGTTTATGCAGCAAAAAAAACAGCAAAGACTTACTCTTATCAGGAAGGTTCTGTTCAACATTTGGCCTTATCTTAATATATATGCGAAAATACGTGTATGCATGATAACGAAAAAACTATGGGTTTCATGTGCCATGTAAGCATTTTAGATGCATTAAAATATTATCTGTAATACAGCAAGTAAAAAAATATATTTTTAATCCTGCTCAGGTATTATTGTGTTGGTTGATGACTGTAACTCATTTTTTTGTCAAAAACACTGAATTCCAATACCTGTAATTTATTCAGAGCTTCACCTGAATAGCATGTATAGGCAAAAACTATCTTTGGCCCTAAGGGTTTAGGAGATTAATTGAGGCTTTTCTCACAATAATTGTTAATTTCCAACGCTTTTAGAAAAAGCGATATGCTGTAAACAAATAGGTTTTGAATGCAAAAGACTGTTACTAAGCTGCTCGTTGCTGTTAGTTTTATTTTTATAAGCGTCAGCAATATATATGCCCAGGATCCGCAATTTTCCCAATTTTACGCGGCTCCTCTGTACATGAACCCTGCTTTTGCCGGCTCTACGGAGTTAAGTAGGGTAGGGCTGAATTTTAGAAGTCAGTGGCCCTCTCTGCAGGCTAATTTTACTACGGCCTCCTTGTATTTTGACCATTTCTTTGAGGATTATAATAGTGGAGTAGGGGTAATCCTAAATGCTGACCGTGAAGGCCTGGCTGGATTACAATCTATTGATTTGGGCTTACAATATGCTTATCAGTTAAGAATTACCCGTGAACTTACCTTTCGCCCCGGCGTAGAAGTGGCCTTTTATAATCGTGATATCAATTTTGATCGCTTGGTTTTTGGAGATCAGCTGGATGAAAGCGGACTTATTTCTGATGTGACTGCCGAGCAGTTCAATACCGGTACAAGTAAGTTTTTTGTAGACTTAACACTGGGAGGACTTATTTTTAGTGAAAACTTTTATTTTGGGTATGCTGCTCACCATGTCAATACGCCTAATCAGTCATTGGTAGGGGAAGAAAGTCGCCTGCAAATGAAAAGTACCTTTCATGGAGGCTATCGCTTTTTGCTTCCTGCCGGATTCCGTAAGTATGGCTTTAATGATAAAGGACTTGAAAGAAGCCTGACACCAGCTTTTCAGTACAAAAGACAGGGCAATTTTGATCAGTTGGATTTAGGCATGTACCTGACTTATGAGCCGGTGGTATTTGGGTTATGGTATAGAGGCTTACCAGTAAGTCAACTGGAAGATTTTCCTAATAATGAATCTATCATTGCTTTAGTAGGGCTGATGGTTGGCGATCTGAACATTGGCTATAGTTTTGACTATACCGTATCAGGCTTAGGTATTCAAAGTGGTGGTGCCCATGAAATTTCTCTGGTCTATCACTTCTCTCTACGAGATCCCAGCAAGCCACCCAGAAGCATCATGAGCTTACCTTGTCCACGGTTCTAATAATCTGTTCCATTATTAGTGAAGACGTTTCAAGTATAATTTTCTGTTTTTCATGAAAATTTTTAAGCTTGTATGTTTGTTAGCAAAACATGGAAGCTTCTATTTTACTCGTCCTTATTATAGCAATAGTAGCGCTCAACTTTGTATTGGAGCAAGTACTGAATGCACTGAATCGTAAAAATAAAAAACATACCCTGCCCAAAGAACTGGAGGGAATTTACGATGAAGAAAAATATCATCAATCCCTGGCCTATCAGCGGGCCAATGACCGATTTCATACGCTTACTGCTTCCTTTAGCTTTATCATGTCAGTTGTTCTTTTGGCAACCGGCTTTTTTGGTTGGTTGGATATTCAGCTTCAACCCTATGTAGAAGATCCACTTTGGAGGGCTTTGGCTTATTTCGGAATTTTATTTCTGGCCTCTGACATTATTAATCTGCCTTTTCAGCTATATGGGACTTTTGTGATTGAAGAAAAATTTGGCTTCAACAAAATGAATCTCAAAACTTTCTGGCAGGATAAGCTTAAAGGCTATGTGCTTACCATAATATTAGGAGGCTTACTGGCAGGAGTGTTTCTGTATTTGGTAATGAATATTGGAAAAGATTTCTGGTGGTATTTCTGGGCGATTGCTGCAGGAGTGATGGTACTACTCAACATGTTTTACACCAGCATTTTTGTGCCGATGTTCAATAAGCTGACTCCTTTGGAAGAAGGAGAATTGAGAGAGGCAATAGAAGCTTATGGTAGAAAAGTGGATTTTCCCATCAAAAATGTATACGTGATAGATGGCTCTAAACGTTCGTCCAAATCCAATGCTTTCTTCTCCGGGATGGGTAAGCAGAAAAAAGTGGTACTTTATGACACTTTAATTGAAAATCATAGCATAGAAGAACTGGTAGCTGTCATTGCTCATGAGGTAGGCCATTACAAGAAGAAGCACATCATATCAGGCATGTTGTTTTCTGTCCTGCTGACTGGTTTTACACTCTTCGTCTTGTCTCTGCTTATTTTTAACGAACAGCTCTCTATTGCTTTGGGTGGCAGCGGATTGGCAATTCATCTAAATCTGATTGCTTTTGGTATTCTTTTTTCTCCTATCAGTACCATTACAGGCTTACTGATGAACGTATGGAGCAGAAAAAACGAATATGAAGCGGATGCCTACGCCACCACCACTTATGAGGGGAATGCATTAGCTACTGCTCTTAAAAAGCTATCTGTAAACAATATGAGTAATCTGCTACCACATCCCTGGTATGTATTTTTTCATTACTCTCATCCTCCTTTGCTGGCTCGTTTAAAGGCTATTACACGCTTGTCAGTTGTAAAATCTTGATAAGTATTCTCTAAAACACAGTGCGGCTTGCGCAAGATTAGCCCGTAAAACTTACACATTACAGGTTTAGTATTATTTCCGTTTTAGGTAGGTAGGTAAAATCTCTAGCTTTCGTTAGTGTTTTCTGTGCCTCAATGGGCACATTTACAGTCATAAACATTAACCGTTACACATGAAAGAAGTGTATTACCGCAAAGATGAGGCTAAGTTTGGCAGATCACTACACCAAACTGGAGGTAGAAAAAAGGCCTGGAATCACCCTAATATTGGTGTTTTATTGTTATTCGTTTGGAGTATTACGTGCTTTTCCCGTCTGGCAATGGCCCAGGGTTCGGATGGTGCGTTGGTAGATAGGGCTAACAAATTTTTTGAGCTTGCTAAAAACTATGAAGCTGCCCTCCCTCTGTACCAGCAGGCAGTAGACAATGGAGTCAATGAGCCCATGGTGTATTATCGTTTGGGTGTTTGCTATACATATGCTCCACAGCTTAATGAGCAGTACAAAGGATTGCCTTATCTGGAGAGTGCATTGAGTAGAAAAAGTGGCACCCAAATTCCGGAAGAGATTCACTTTTATCTGGGGCAGATGTATCATAGGGATATCCAGATTGATAAAGCTATCTCCCACTACGAGAAATATAAAAAGTCAATTGATCCCAATGACAAAGCAAAGCTTAAAGATGTTAACCGACAGCTTGAAGTATGTAAAAATGCTTTATTCCTGATCAGTGAAAATAAAGGCATCGTTATACACAGTTTTGAAGATGTTAATTCCACATTTACAGAGTATAATCCGCTTGTTACCGCTGATGAGAGCATGCTTGCCTACACCGGAGTACGCGAAGAAAGAGGTAAAGTGGTAGAAAAAATCTATACCTCTTATAAAAATGGAGGCAAGTGGTCTGCACCAGAAGCGCTGAATATCAATACTAAATATAATGTAGGTACTGCCGGAATCTCCGTAGATGGGCAGGAGATGCTGATCTTCGTAGGAGGAGAAAATAACACCGGAAGCATTTATACAATTTCTAAAGATGGTAAAGGCTGGACTTCTCCCGTGGATATTGGTACCCGTGTGAATTCCCGTTATTTGGAGTCTACTGCAAGTATCACTCCCGATGGTAAAGTGCTGTATTTTGCCAGTAACAGACCTGATGGTTTGGGAGGCATGGACATCTATAAATCCGAGCGTCAGGCTGATGGTAGCTGGGGTAAAGCAGAGAATCTTGGCCCTGAAATCAATACCATTTACAATGAGGATGCTCCATTTATCCATCCGGATAGTAAAACTTTGTTCTTTACTTCCGATGGGCACAATACTATGGGAGGGACCGATATCTTCAAGAGTTATATTATCGGTGGAAAATGGAGAGAGCCCGAGAATCTGGGCTATCCGATTAACACCCCCACCAATGACAACTACTTTACCTTGACAGCTAATGGTAAAATGGGCTACTTTTCTTCGGAGAGAAAAGGTGGAAAAGGTGGTCAGGATATTTATTATTTTGAAATGCCTGAGAATGAAGCCAATATTCCACTTACGCTGATCAAAGGAAGAATTTTGGCCGGAGAAGAGCTTAAAGCTGTTCCTACTCAGATCAAAGTAGTTGATGTAGAAGCCAATCAAAAGATTGATTATGTGTATAATCCAGATAAGAACACTGGCAATTATCTGATCATTTTACCTCCCGGTCGTAACTATGATCTGATCATTGAGTCGGAAGGTTATCTCCCCTACACTGTCAATGTGAATATTCCTAACCAGACATATTTCTATGAGTTGTATCAGGAGATTCATCTGAAACCCATCAAGCAATTTGATGTAATTGTAGGGCAGGAAGTGACGGTGAAAAACGCTTTCTATGATGTGAATGGAAAAAGTAAAACCACAGTACGTCAAGCGAATGAAGCTATGCTGGTTCAAAATGATAGTTTGGACCTGTATGATATGATGGAATCTATCATGGCAGCCAGTGATACAGCGGCTTACAATTATCTTCTTGACCTTATGTATGCTCAAAATCCTATAGATGATGTGAATTTTGATGCGGTAAAGAATGAGAAAATAGAATCTGCCGGAGTAGAGTATTATTACGATGAAACCGGAGAAGATAATCTGATTGCTAAAAAAGTAGGGAATGAAGTAATTTATTCTCTACCCACTTTTTATGTGACAGAAGAAGCAGTAAAACAAAAGAATAAGGAAAAAGTTACTTCCAATTATGACAAAAAACTGTTAGCTGATGTATATAAAATTTACTTTGGCGTTGGAGAAAGTAAATTAGCTGAAAAAGACAAGCAGCAGTTGGTAACTGTAATGGAAGCACTGAAAAAACACCCTGAACTAGGTGTGGAAATATCAGGCTATGCTTCCCCTGAAGGTGATGAAGAAACCAACCGCAAGCTTTCTAACGAAAGAGCCATAGATGTACTAAATTTCTTCAATCAGAGGGGGGTGGTGAGAAGAAGGATCGTAGCTAAAGGTTATGGTGCAACTGCTAACGAAAAATCCAGTCCGGAAGAAAGCAGGAGAGTAGAAGTGCGTCTGGTAGATATGCAGCAGTACCAACAGTAAGAAGACTATAACTAATTGACTTACTAATCAGTCCGGGTTTTCATAGCCCGGACTTTTTTGTTTACAGAAAGCCTACATCTTCAGTAAAAGGTATTTTCATCAGGCTATCCAGGGCTTTTTCTACCGGCAGGTCTTCAAAAAGAACTTTGTAAAGCATACGGGTGATCGGAGCACTTACATCATAATAATCTGCTAGCTGCTTGACAATCTTAGTGGTATTGACACCTTCGGCCAGTTCTTCCATCGTCTGCATAATCTCAGTCAGCGTTTCGCCCTGAGCCAGCCGATAGCCGACTGTATAATTACGGCTATGTTTACTAAAACAGGTAGCGACCAGATCGCCTACACCTGCCAGACCGATAAAAGCTTCTATATTTCCCCCCAAAGCTTTGCCCAGGTAGATCATTTCTACCATGCCCCGGCTGATCAGTAAGGCCCGAGAGTTTTCTCCTAAACCCAGTCCGCTTAATGCTCCGGAGGCAATGGCAATGATATTTTTCAGAATACCACACAATTCTATACCAATCAGATCATTGTTACCATATACCTGAAAGCGAGGATTGCGCAGGAGTTGCTGACCAATCTGAATGACCTCATCAAAATGGCTGGCCACTACAGTAGCTCCCGGCTGCCCTTCGGCCAATTCTTTAGCCAGGTTTGGTCCGGCCAGGCAGCCTACTCTTACCACTACACTTTCCTCCTGTATCACTTCGCTCATTGTCCTTACACTTTCTCGGGTCAGGGGTTTGGGAGCATCATGATCCACATCCAGCCCTTTTGTACCATGAATCAGGATGTGATAGGGCTTCAGATAAGGAGAAAGGTCACTGATAGAGTCCCGAAATCCTGAAGAAGACACAATAGGAAAGATAACCTGACATTCTTTGGCTAGCTGTTCAAGGTCGTTGGTAGGATGCACATTCTCATGCAGCGAATAATTTCCTCTTCGTTTCATAGCATGCATTTCATCCACTACTTCATTTCTTCGGGCATATAACAGTACCGGAACATTTTCAGCCAGTATATTAGCGATCACTGTTCCAAAGCTGCCTGCTCCTACTACACCTACATATTGCTTACTCATTCTTCAATAAATTGCTTTTTGGAATGCGGTTGCGTAAAGAATTGCTCTAGCCCATAGCCTTCCATGCGGTTATGATAATAAAAAAGTGTGTTCAGATCGTGGGTAATGATATTTCCTTCTTTGTTCTTGAGTAGCGGTCTTCGCGAATGGTACAATCCTACATTGTCTATGCCATGTGTGATGGCAAGATCAACGTCCTGTTTGAGGTGAGGTGCTATGTCTACTTTACCAGCCTTGTGGAGTCGAAAAATTTCTTCTCTAAGTTTGCTAAACGTTTTTTGAAAATCTTCATAGGCAATGATCAGTTCCTCTTCAGGAACCCTTAAGAAATTATACAAATCCAGGTAAGGATATTTTTGCCTGATCATTTCAAAAGCGGTAAAGGCAACCAGATGGCTGGAAAATACCCGGTTGTTGATATGATATGACTTCAATATCGCTTCACCCAGCATACGGGTATATTCACTTTCTCTTTGAATATCCCGTGTAATTTTTCCTCCGCTGCAAAAGTACTCCCGCATACTGATCATTCTGCCATGTTTATCCAGGCTACGTCCTTCTTCATCTACCAGATTACCCATCAGGTCCATGGGCTTGCCAAAACTAACCGAAATATCTGAGCCTTCCGTAAAAAATTGGAAAAGGAATTTAATGATTTTAGAAGAGGTAGAATATTCATCTGACTCAATATAATAACGCTCCTGTCCTTCTATGCTCAAATGATCACGGATAAGGCTGGGCGCTTCCAGTACAAAATGATAGTTGAGTACTACTGGGACTACAAATATTTTTTCTGCTTCTTCTCCATTTTTTTCGCTTTGCTCATAATTGAGCCTTTGCGCTTCCATGGCTGTACCCAGCAAGCCTAACTTAAGTTTATCTTCCACCTTACCCGATCGGGAGCGGGTGCCTCCCGGAAAAAATAAACTATGGCATCCCCAGCGGATAGCCTGCCGGGAGTAGGCTTTGAGCGTTTCAATATAAATCTTATTCTTCTTTCTTCGGTCTACTTTATAAGCGCCCAGGCTGTTCATAAAATATGCGAAGATATTGATATTAAAGAGGTTAAGCCCGGCTCCGTAAATAAAAGGAGGAAGTCCCAACTCATGGATGACCCAACCAATGAGGATAGAGTCCAGATTACTGAAATGCGTAGGCACCATGATGATGGTACCCTTCTGGGCAAGTTCTCTTAACAATTCTACTTCGCCTACAATATTAATTTTATCTCGCAGAGAATACTGATTGCTGTAAAACGAACGGAACCCTTTGACACGGGAGGCATTTAACAAGCGGGCAAAGCCAAAGGTAACGATGTTGCGTGCCAGCCGGTAAGATGAAGGCTTGAAAGTACTGGAGATTTCATGGGCATAACGGGAGACTATATCTCTGAGAATTTCTTTAGCCTGTTCAAGTTGTTTTTTATGAAAGCTGTTTCCGTTGGTATGCTGAGCGGAGATATCTACCAGCTTACTTTTTATTTTCTTCCAGAAGGCCTCTTCATCTTCAGGATCTACCGCCCAGGGATTTTGCCGGATGCGCAAACGCTCACGATACAATGTCGTTTCCAACTCATCCACCAGATCTTCCAGCTTAGGCGCTTCTTCCAGCAAACGTTCCATACTGCTCTGAATGACTTCCTCAATAAACTTATCCTGCTGGCGGCTTAGCTGTACAACCGGCCAGTGCTTGCGGGTGGGGAGGATAGGCTCATATCCACTAATCGTTCTTTTACTTCTGGAAAATAATCGTATCATGCAGCGAAAGATAAAAAAATTAAGAGGTAGAAATCTTTACTTAATATAAGAAAATGCTAATAACCTGGGAGCAAAACTCCTAAATCTTGGCCTTATCTACATTATTCTCCCTCATATATATTAAAACAGTTGGGCGATGATGCTGTTTCTATACATATAATACTTCCTTTTTTTGCCGACTCAGGCAATTATATTTTTACCATTTTTTAAACCAAAAGATTATGTCTTCCCCTCTTAATGTAGCACAAAAACTGATTGAATCTCATCTGGTAGAAGGCGAAATGAAGCCGGGAAAAGAAATTGGAATCAAGATAGACCAGACCCTGACCCAGGATGCAACTGGTACGCTGGTAATGCTGGAACTAGAATCTATGGGTGTAGATCGTGCTCAAACCGATGTATCCGTGCAATATGTAGATCACAATCTCCTGCAAACTGACTTTAAAAATGCTGACGACCATATATTTCTAAAGTCTGCTGCCTCTAAATTCGGTATATGGTACAGCCGTCCTGGTAATGGAGTGAGCCATCCGGTACATATGGAGCGTTTCGGTGTACCCGGCAAAACGATGGTAGGTTCCGACAGTCATACACCGGCAGGAGGTGCTTTGGGCATGCTGGCTCTCGGAGCAGGTGGCCTGGATGTAGCCTTTGCTATTGCTGGCGAGCCACTTTATTTTAAAATGCCTAAAGTTTTGGGCGTAAAGTTAACCGGAAAATTGCCCGATTGGGTAAGTGCCAAAGATGTAGTGCTGGAAATGCTCCGCCGCTATGATGTGAAAGGTTGTCGGGGAATGATTGTAGAATACTATGGTCCGGGTCTGGATTCTCTAAGGGCTATGGATCGGCATGTGATCGCCAATATGGGTACGGAACTGGGTGCTACTACCACTGTTTTTCCTTCGGATGAAGAAGTGAAACGCTTCCTGAAATCTCAGGAACGTGAAGACGTCTGGACTGAGCTTAAACCTGATGAGGGAGCGAAATATGACGAACATGAAGAAATTATATTGGATGAGCTGGTTCCGCTGATTGCCTGCCCCAGCAGCCCGGGAAATGTGGTAGAAGTAAGGGAAGTGGAAGGTAAACCGGTACACCAGGTAGTGATTGGATCATCAGCCAATCCGGGCTTCCGTGACTTCTGGGTAGTAAGCGAAATGGTCAAAGGCAAGACGACGCATGCCGATGTTTCTTTTGATGTCAATCCTACCTCGCGGCAGATGATTGAAAACCTTTCCGCCAATGATGCTTTCAAAAATCTTATCCATGCTGGCGCTCGCTTCCATCAGGCAGGTTGTATGGGGTGTATCGGTATGGGCCAGGCTCCTGCCACAGGTAAAATCAGCTTACGTACGATGCCGAGAAATTTTCCGGGACGTTCCGGTACGATGGATGATCAGGTGTATCTCTGTAGCCCTGAGACCGCCGCAGCTTCAGCACTGACAGGAAAAATTACTGATCCGCGTGATCTGGAGAAAATCTATGACATGAAGTATCCGAAATATGTGCCTGCCGAAAAAGAAATTATCAATACTGATTTATTGGTAGAGCCTTCTGAGAACGGTCATGTAGTAGAACTGGAGAAAGGGCCCAATGTAAAATCTCTACCAGATTTTGAGGAGTTGCAAAATGCGTATCAAGTACCTGTGCTGCTCAAGATGGAAGATAACATCAGTACGGATGAGATTTTAAGAGCCGGAGCAGAGGTACTGCCCTTTCGTAGTAACATTCCTGAGATCAGCAAATGGTCGTTTTCCATTATTGATGATACTTTTTACGATAGGGCCAAGGAAGCACAGAAAGAATATGGAGGACATATAGTAGTAGCAGGAGAAAACTATGCTCAGGGTTCCAGCCGGGAGCATGCTGCCTTAGCGCCTCGTTACCTGGGACAGGTGGCTGCCATTGCCAAAAGCTATGCCCGTATCGGCTGGCAGAATCTTGTCAACTTTGGTATTGTTCCTCTGGAATTTGTCAACAACGAAGACTACAATAAAATTGAGCAGGGTGATGTGCTGAAATTAGAGGGCTTAAGGAAAGCGCTGGAATCTGGTGAGCATGTCAAGCTGGTGAATGAAACAAAAGGCGAAGAAATAGAGCTAACCTATCAGCTGAGTGACAGGCAGGTGAAGGTGATACTGGCCGGAGGTGTAATCAATTATTTCCGCATTAAAAATGTAGAGCAGGAAGCCTAAAGGCAACTAATATCTTATTTACAAGCTTCGCTATTTAGTTAATGGCGGAGCTTTTTTATTGCTTTCAACTATGAGAAGTTGAAGAAAGCTATGCTCGAGAACTGATGGAAGAGAAGGTAACCAAAAAGAAAGTGTAAGCACTGATATTCCTTTTGCATTACCTTCCCCAACATTATATAAACCCAGGCTAGAAATCTTGTAAAATCCTAGCTCCTTTACTATTGCTCAATTATCTAGCGGAAGATAATGTCATTTTTCTTAGCTCTGTCCGGATATGAGTCCAGGTATCATTATAAGATGTAGCGTAAGAAATGGTGTGATGAATGCCTTTAGGCATTGCATCTACTGCTATCAAATTCAGATTGCTTCTCTTAGGCTTTTTGAATAGGTAAATCATAGCTCATGTTCGTTTTATGTAAAAACCTTACACAAATATAATAGGAAAAATAAATTAATTAAATATTTATATATATTTTTTAACTATTTAAATATGTATCACTAAATGGTATAATTATTAATACTTAAATGTTTATTATTAATATAGGCAAAACAAAAGAGTATAAAAAAAGCCTCATAAGAGGCTAAAGGTGTTCATTATAAGAAAAAACTTACATGACTATTTCAGGGGAGGCTTTTCCATAGCATCATACAATACCTGCTGAATGTTGGTGCGGGTGTTCAGCTGATAAAGACGAGTGTTTTCACGGGTAGGATGTACACGATTTGACATAAAAACGTATAGCAGGTTAGATTCAGGGTCGGCCCAGGTAAAAGTACCAGTAAAGCCTGAGTGGCCAAAACTAGAGGGGCTGGCATCTTTTGCTACATTATTGTTTTCTCCTCTGTATTCCAGGTTGGGTTTGTCAAAGCCCAAGCCTCTCCGGTTATCATTTTCCGGAAACTGATAGCGGGTAAATTCTTCAAGCGTTTCTTCACTGATATATCGCTTACCTCCGTATTCCCCTTTATCCATATACATCTGCATCAGCTTGGCCAGATCGTTGGCATTGGAGAAAAGGCCCGCATTGGCAGATACACCTCCCATCATGATAGCCCCCTCATCGTGTACACTGCCATGTATGGCTTCATGACGAAAAAGAAAATCATGTTCAGTAGGGACTATACTTTCTTTTGGAAATTCTTCCATAGGATTGTAAGTCAAGGTAGTAGCTCCAAGAGGGGTATAAAAATTTTCGTCGATATAAGTGAGGTAATCTTCACCACTCAGTTCTTCTACGATAGTGGGGAGCAGGTAAAATAAGAGTCCTGAGTACAGATACTTTTTCTCCTCTTCCAACGGAGATTTCTTGATAGCCTTGAAGATTTTCTTCTTGTAGTTGCGGTGTAGCCAAAGGTTATCGGTGATTTTGACAGGAAAGCGGCGTGAGGAATCCTCTTTGAAAGTAAACCATCTATAGCTGCCATTATTCCGCAACGTATTTTCCCAGTAGGCTATCCAGGATTTAAAGCGTGCCTGATGTGCCAGGATATCCCGAAAAGGGACCTCCGCTTTGTTAGAACCTCTAAAATAGGGCAGGTAATCATCAATGCTGGCATCTATATCAAATTTGCCTTCATCGTGCAGCTTCATGATCGCTGGCAGGGCAGAAGATATTTTGGAAATAGAAGCCAGATCATATAGGTCGGTTTTCTCTACTTGAATAGTATCAAAGTAGGAGTGGAGACCATAAGCTTTGTAAAATACCACCTTCTTTTCTTTGGCTACCAGTACTTGTCCGCCGGGAATGGCTTTCATATTAATTGCCTCCCACATCAATGAGTCTATGCCTGCCTGTAAAACCTCCGAGTTCATACCCGCATCTTCGGGTAGGGTATAGTTGAAGCGGATGTTTCCGGTAACATCAATCCCCTCACCTAATGCAAATTTATTACCTACACTAACGGGCAGACGGCCGCTGGCACTCACGCCTCCAAAAATCAACTGGGCGGCAAGTTCTTGTGCATCAGTATTGTCCTGATAAGTTATGATGAGGCCATCAGCCTGCTCTATATTGTTGAGTTTGCCCAGTACATAAGGATTTTTGAATACGGAAACAATAGCATTATCCATCTTAGCCATATCACTGAGCAATTGCATAACAGGAGCGGAGAATTTGATGCTATTCCGAGGATATTTAGAGTCATCATGTACGCCAGCAATAACTAAGTCATAATTTTTTAAACTAGCTTTCACCTCATTCACCTGCTGGCTACTGGCTTTTTCGTCCAGTATGAAACTGCGTACCTTGGTGTAGTTATTCAGCATCTTCTGAAAAGGCGTAACCCGGCTGGCGCCAAAAGATACCGAAGCAATTTTTAGGGTATCCAGCCGCTGGATAGGCATCAGTTCATTTTTATTGCTCAGCACGGTGAGTGCTGCTTCCATCAGCTTACGATTGAGCAGTTTGCTGGTGGGCGTATTCATTTCGGTAGCAATATTCTCAACCACTACCGGCTCATAATTATCCAAACCTACCCACTGCTTGACCGCCAGCATTTTGCGGCAGCGCAAGTCAATTTCTTCCTGAGAAATCAGTCCCTGATCAATGGCCTTTTTGATCTCAGTAATGGCTTTAGGTACATTTTCGGTAAATTCCAGAACATCATTACCGGCCAGGATAGCGTCTTTATCTACTACGCCCTGTTCGTTACCAGCGGTTACGCCTTTCATGTTCATGGCATCCGTCACGATCAGTCCTTCAAAGCCTAATTCCTCTTTAAGCAACTCTGTAACGATAGGCTTGGAGAGGGTAGAAGGCAAGCCTATCGTAGGATCAAGTGAAGGGATATTGAGGTGAGCCACCATGATGCCTCCTACACCACTTTCAATAATTTTGCGGAAAGGATAAAGCTCCAAAGAGTCCAGTCTCTCCCGGCTGTGGTTGATCTGGGGCAAAGCATAATGAGAGTCAGTATCGGTGTCGCCATGACCGGGAAAGTGCTTGGCGGTGGTCAGGATATGTTCATCCTGCATACCTTTCATATAGGCAATTCCTTTGTCAGCTACATTATACTTATCTTCCCCGAAGGAACGAAAGTTAATGACTGGATTTCCGGGGTTGTTGTTGACATCCACAACCGGAGCAAAGTTCACATGCATACCGCTGCGCTTAAACTGGCGAGCAATATCTTTACCCATTTGATAGAGCATGTTATCATCCTGAATAGCTCCTAAAGTCATCTGGAAGGGATAATTGATGGTACTGTCCAGACGCATACCAATGCCCCATTCCGCGTCCATCGCTATAAGCAAAGGCACATCAGAAGCAGCCTGTAAATTATTGATCATGCGGGCCTGTCTTCCCGGTCCACCCTGGAAGAAAATAAAGCCGCCAATCTTCTGCTCTCTGACGAGCGTTTGTAGCTCCTGCATATGGGTAGCGTCGCGGTTGGAGTAAGCAGCAGCGACAATTAACTGGGCGATACGTTCTTCCTGAGAAAGGGAGTTAAATACAGAGTCTACCCAGGGGCTATGGGTATATTGTAAGAATGGAGGTGTGGACTGCGAAGTTTCCTGTGCCTGCACAGAAGCAAAGGCAGTCAGAATAGCCATACATCCGAGTAGTAAAAGTCTTTTCAAATTCATGCGTTATAAAATCAGGGTTCTTGTGGCTAACAAAATTTTCCGCTAAAATAACGAATAAAAGATGGGTTTATTAAAAAAGCCTGGCATAAGCCAAGGCTAGCGTTCTTTTCGGAGGGCTAAAGAAGTAATAAAGCTCAAGCTTTTTCATAAAAGCTAGTGTATGGAGTGTTTAATTTTTCAAATGCTAGTACATAAAGGACGCAAGATACTATTGAAGTGCTAGGTTAGGTTTGTTTTCTTTAGGAATGTTATCTGATTCCAGCCTCTGAGCGATATAGGTAGCTTTAGTCACTATATTAAAACCATCTTTAGGATGAAGAATACTTGACCATTGCTGCCCATACTCAGGTATACGCAAAGGGCTGGTATTACTAACACTTACTATTACATCCTTATCAAAATCTGCATAAAATATTTGGCTACAACTGCAGGCTAAAAAGATAAACAGGGCTAGGCTGGAGAAGAACTTGAAAATTTTCATGCAATCAATTTTACCCATTGGTAAAACAGATACGCAAAATGTAACCCTCTAACTCAAAGCTTTCCTAAAGAATTTTTCTATACCTTCTCCACGCCTAAGCCAGGCTTATCGGTAACCGACATCACTCCGTCTTTCAGCACAAAACCGCCTTTCACGACATCACGCGCCAGGTCAAAGCTGCCATCCAGGTCAATGTACTTGGTGTTGGCAGAAGAAAAGGCAGCATGCAGAGCAGCCGAGATACTGATGATACTTTCGTCATTACAGCCCCACATCAGGTCTATATCCGCTCCCCCAGCAATGGCCGCGATTTCTTTGGCACAACTGATTCCTCCGCATTTCATCAGCTTAATGTTAAAAATTCCTCCGGCAGTAGGTTTGGACGCCAGCATCAACGCATCATGAGGATTTTTGACCGTTTCATCCAGGGCTACCATTTTTTTGACTACGGTAGGTAATTTTTTGTACTCTTCCACAGCATCAGCTGGCAATGGCTGCTCAATCAGTTCCAGATCCAGGGAAAGGGTTTTGTAGTAAAAATCTTCCAGCTGCATTTTGGTATAGCCCTGATTGGCATCCACCCTAAGGACAATGTCTTTTTTGAAATGTTCCTTAAGCTTTTGTAGCCGGGCGATATCTTCTTCTAAAGAAACCCCGGTCTTGACCTTTATATACTTAAACCCTCTGCCTACATACTCCTTGGCTTCTTCTAAGGTTTCTTCTACTCCCTTAATGCCAATGGTGATAGAAGTGGGCAGAGAGCTGTGTTTTTGTCCCAGATATTTAACCAGAGGAATATCCAGATATTTGGTGAATAAGTCATGAAGGGCAATATCCAATGTAGCCTGCACTCCGGGGTATTGCGGAAAATGCTGGTTGACTTCATAGCAGAGCTGCTGCATTTCGCGGATGTCACGTCCGATGAGCCAGTCAAAGTTATGCTCACGCAGCAGTCTGGCAGTATCATTGACATCCTCACCTACTACGTACTTACTGGGGTTGGCCGCACCAAGTCCACTCATTCCATTATCCAGTATGATCTCTACGATACAATTGTCTACCGAATCAACAGATTTGTACGAAATGCTGTAAGGACGAGTCAGTTCAAGGTTCTCCTTGCTTATCTTGATATCTTTAATCTTCATAACTACCAATCATTTTCTGGATGAGAGGAACGGTAGCTTCTAGTCCTTCCTGCAAAGGAATGATCACGGGTATACCAAACTGCTCCTCATATTGTTTTTTGTAATCCCTGGCTTGATCTGGGCTAAGGTTTTGCTCATTAATGGTAATGGCAAAAACTTTGGAGCCATACATTTCTATCAGCTTAATTTCTTTTTCTATTGCTGGTATTTCCAGTTGCTCATCGTCAAAATGGTGGAAATACTTTCTGCCGGGAGCATGTTGTAAAATGACATGCTTTGCTTCTCCTGACAGTAAAAATTCTGAGCCACCCGGGCCACTGGGGTTACAAAGAGAGCTTTGACCCTCCAGTAGAATCACATCTGGTTTTACCGCTTCCCAGCAGCGAACAATGGCATCTTCCAACTCGCCAGAGATAAAATCATTAAAGGTAGAATCAAAGATAAATCCAAATTGACTACCCTGCATCCAGCCGGTTTGTCCGGTATAAATCATTTCTGTTTGGATATCAGCTTGCTGTAAGGCATGCATCAACAGACGGGTAGTAGTGCGTTTTCCCAGATTACAATCTGTACCCAAAATGGCGATCTTAGGACATTTTACATTTTTAACACGTCCGGTCCAGAACTTCAGTTCATGGCGAGGCTTGGGTTTGCGGATATCGGTAATTGTGACCTTATGCTCCTCAGCCAGGGTGATCAGTTCCGGGATATCGCTCATAAATTCGTGCAGTCCACTGACGATAGACATGCCAGTGCGAATCGCTTCTTTGACCGTATCCAGCATACCATCAGGAATGAGGCCTCCCTTTCCCGCTACACCTACCAGACAGAACTGTGCTTCCTGGGCAGAAGTATTCAGGAAAGTTTGGAGGTTTTCAAAAACAGGTATGCCGCGACGCTTGCCATCTACCACTTCTCCGGCATCTTTGCCGCTGTGCAGATGATCAACCACTGCCAGTATCCTATATTTTGAAGTATCTCTGATGAGACCGTGAGCTGTTTTGGCACGAGGGGTATCCAGGTAACCCTGGGTAATGATGATTGCGTTTCCTTCCATAAATGCTTGTGTAGTATATTAGCGGCATAGATAATAAAATATGCTTAAAAATCAGATGAGGCTAAATGATTATTTTGTGCTTTGACACACTTTAGTAGTTTTGAAGCTTTAATCTTATGCAGAAGCAAAATGAGAGTACTTAACTATTGTCTGGAAGTAGGGTTGTGCGTGAGCATATTTACCGCCTGCCAACAACCGTCAAAAGAAGAAGTTGACAATCAGGATTTGGATAGTCTGGAAGCGCAAACGGAAACAATCATGGAAGCAGATACGATAGATAGCATGGAAAAAGCATCTTTAGATACTTTAGAAGAGAGTTTAATAGCCCAGGGGCTGGTCAAGCTCAGGGAAATGGACTCCAGCATCGTAGTGCATTTGCGTTATAGCACGACTGATAATTTCGTGGGGGTAGATGTATACGGAGATTTTGATGAAGCTTATATGCAGCCCGAACCTGCACAAATGTTGGCCCAGGCAAATCACTACCTTAAAGAGATCAATCCTGAATATACGCTCTACATTTATGACGCAGTACGTCCCCGTTCGGTGCAGCAAATTTTGTGGGATACGCTGGATAGGCCGGTAGAAGAAAAGCATAAATATGTAGCCAATCCTCAGGAAGGCTCAATCCACAATTACGGAGCGGCAGTGGACCTCACCATTGCCGATGCCAATGGGCTGCCCATTGATATGGGAACTGACTTTGACTATTTCGGCGTAAAGGCTTATCCGATTCATGAAAAAGAAATGATGGCTCAGGGGGAGCTTAGCGAAGCGCAGGTAGCCAATCGCAGACTGCTACGCGATGTGATGACCAGAGCCGGATTCTCCACCATCACCAGCGAATGGTGGCATTTCAACGCCATGTCCAGGGCTGAGGCTGACAGCCGGTACGGCATTGTGGAATAATCTTTTGTATGTTTCGTTAAAAAAGTATGTTCAGGTGCAGTATCATAGGGTTGATGTTATTTGCCTCCTTATCCTGTCTGGCACAGATAAGTGTCGATACATCCTATACTGCGGAAAGCCTGGTACATGAAGTATTTGTAGGAGAGCTTAGCGAAGTGAAAACGATTAGCTACCGTGGCTCCTATCAGTCTATCGGACTTTTTGAAACCGAATATCCGGACTTCCCTTTGGCAAAAGGTATTATCCTTTCTACCGGAAAAGCAAAAAACGCCATTGGCCCCAATGGCTCTCCCAATCGGAGCACAGCATTTTATAAGGAAGGTGATGAGCATCTGGATAAGCTTAGCGCCAGAACAACCCATGATGCTACAGTGCTGGAATTTACATTTCTACCCGAACACAATACTATCGCTTTTGAATACATCTTTGCCTCCGATGAGTATCCTGAATATGTAGGCAAAGGCTTCAATGATGTATTTGCCTTTATACTTACTGACATCAGAGCGCGGAAGGAAGAGAATTTAGCCATCGTACCCCACACCCAGTTGCCGGTACATATTGATAATATCAATGCCCGGCGCAATGCTGAATGGTTTATTGACAATACAGATCGCAGAACCGCCCCCTGGCACGACATACTGGAATATGACGGTATGACAAAATTATTGACTGCCCAGGCCAGGGTAGTTCCCGGACGCTATTACCGTATCAAATTAGCCATTGCCGATGTAGATGATGCCATGCTGGACTCCAGCGTCATTCTGAAAGAAAAATCTTTTCGGAGCTTTGATCAACCTATTCAGGCAGAAGCAGATTCAAATGTTGTAGCTTCTGCCATACCGCCCAGCATTGTCCTATTTGACTGGGACAGCAGTGAGCTTACGGAAGAAGCGAAAAAACAATTACATGATTTTGCAGGGCAGGTATTGACGCATTCTCCCCAAGCCATTCGTGTAATAGGCCATACCGATGCTTTGGGTAGTAATGATTATAATGAAAAGCTGGCCAGAAAAAGAGTGCAGGCAGTAGTAAATTACCTGGCGACATTGGGCTTAAAAGGAAAGGTAAGTCTATACCGGCAAAGCAAAGGTGAAAATGAGCCGGTTGCTTCCAACGCTGAGGAAAAAGGTCGTTCTCAGAATCGTCGTGTAGAGGTTAGGGCAGAAAATTGAAGAAAACTTATAGAAAATTTCCAATCTTAATATTTTAAGTAGATACACTTAATTGTTTTTTCTGCGCTTAAACTGTTTTTTGTGAATTTATAAGTAAAAGCTTTGAATCTTACCTGAGATGAATAGTAGTATAAAATATGATTTTTCTAATGATTTATTTGAATGAACTTTGATGGGTTAAAAACCAAATTTATTCAATCTATGAAAAAGAATGTTTTATCTCTGATGTTGCTGTCATTCATGGCAGTGTCTCTCTTCTCATGCAGCAAAGATGACGAGGATTTTGATGTTCAGGTAGGAATTATTGGCGAGTGGTCATTAGCATCTGCTGATATTTTGATAGAAGGAAAAAGCATGCAGGAATATGCCAAAGATGCTGGAATTTCTGAAGAACAACTTGAGTTTTTTGATTTTAGCGAATTTGAAAGCGAAACAAAGTTTGACTTTCAGGAGAATGGCGTATTAGTAATGAAGGATAGTGAAGGTGAAATGAATAGCTCGTGGTCAGCAGACAAAAAAACACTTACCATCACTGAAGGTGATTACGATATAGTGTATAATGTAAAGTCTTTATCTGATACCAAAGCGGTACTTTCTTATAAGGATGAATCGCATGTGTATGGTGATTTTAACATTGAGTCTATACTTACTCTAAAAAAATGATCATTATTTGATTAGAACAGAGAAACCACGCTCGCAAAAGCGTGGTTTTTTTATGGCTTCTCTGATGATGAAAGGGCTTCAAGCGACAGACTGATTTTTTTGATACTAAGCATCCATTTTCTAATCTCCACCCCACTTCTGATCATTATACTCAGACCAAGAAGCACAAGGATGAGTAGGAATTTCTCAGAAGTCAAAGGTACTCTCAGCAGCAGGAAAGCAATGATACTGCTGAAAAAGAGCACAGAAAAGGCTGCCGAGAACTGTATCTGTATCCAGAGACGCTTTACGATCTTCTGTAATGACTTTTGTAAATTCTGCCCTTTTTGATTAAGACTTAAACTTCGGTAAAGCCAAAGGTTATTGACAATGCCTATGCTTACTGCACACAGAAAGAGCAAATTGACCCATAGGCTGTTTTTTTCCGGGTCCAGGCCAGTAAAGAAAACGACCAATACAATAAAAAAGGCTGTAGATTCAATAAGTACTTTTCTTTGGGCTTTTGCCGAAACAGAAGAAGATCGCTGTCTGATCATCTGCTGAATCTGTTCAGTACTTTTGCCTGCTTGTTCTGAGTGCCATTGGTTTTTAAGATCATCCAGGTTCATGCGTTTTTGGGATTTAGAAGTTGACTTAATTTTGCTTTGATACGATTGAGTTTTACCCCTATATAATTGACAGAGATGCCGATGATGTCTGCCATTTCTTCATAAGCATAATCATCCAGATAGAGTGTAATGATAGCTTTTTCGCCTTCATTAAGTAAGGCAATGGCCCGGTACAGTTTCTCCTTCTCAGGATGCTCAGCCGGGGCTTCCCGCACTGCCTCATCATGCTTAGTCAGAGGTATCGTACTTTTCATGAGCGAAGGTTTACGGTAGCGAGCGATAGCTGTACTCAGTGCTACCTTGTACATCCAGCTTGACACCCGAGCTTCTCCTCTGAAGGAAGGCCAGGATTTCCATAGCTGATAGAGAATTTCCTGAAACAGATCTTCTCTATCTTCAGGAGTATCTCTGTAGATGCGGCAAACCTTATGGATGATGCCCTGATGCTGACTGATGATATGGGTGAAGTCTTCTTTCAATACTGATTTTTGCTGAGTAAGTAGCAAAAAGAGACTTTCTTCTTACAGTAGATGTTAAAAAAATTACCTGAAAGCTCTTGTATGGGTGTACTAAAAAGAAAAACCAGCCTGAAAAAGCTGGTTTTGTGATGTGAGAATCAATATTTTTTTACTGAACAGCATTGACTGTATATCCTGCCTCTTTCAGTAATTTGATAACCCCTTTCGGTCCGCCCAGGTGGCCCGCACCTACCGCAAAGAAACTGGCTTTTTCTTTTGCCATTTCTTCTATCAGCGGTAACCATTTCTGATTGCGATCATCCAGTAAAGCTTCTTCAGCACCTTCCATATCCGCCATACTATCATGCACCATTTGGTAAAGTCCCTGAATATCCTGTTGGTTGTATTTGTTCAGCATACTTTCAATTTCATCCACGCTCTCATCGTACTCCCGGATAGTTTTTACCAGATAGTCAGATTGTTCCTTGAGCGGAATAGCATCAAATACTGCAATCTGATCGGCTATTGTTTCCAGGCCATACACTTCCATTTCCTGCTGCTGGGCGGCCTGTACCAGCTTCATCTCATAAGAACCTGGCTGACAGTCTAGTATAGGAATCATAATCACTGAGCTAAGCAGCATAGGTTTCATCTTACTCATGGCTTGCATAGGCACACCCACAGAATCTTGTAGGTATTCTGACACCATATTATAATCATCTTCACTCAGCAGGCTTTGCAGTGTAGTGCCATCCTGCATCATAGAAGCGGCCATCATCTCCTGCATTATGCCTGGCTCATCCATGTCTAGCTCCAGTACCAACTGCTCGCTTGCGTCCAGCGCTTCCTGCATTTTAGGTGTAATTTTGATGTCGCCTGGGCACATCAGGTGAATAGTGCCATAGAGATAAGAGGGTTTTTCCAGACCTTTGCCACTGATCTGCCAGAGTAGAGACTTGTTGTTCTGCGCAGAAGCATTCCATGCTGTAAGTGCAAAAAGGCCTATGAAACTAAGTATTTGGGTCAATTTTTTCATATTCATTTAAAGGTTATGTTATGTACTGATCGGTTAGTATACAAAACTATGAGATTATTACATCTGCGTCGCGAAAATATGGTGGAAAACTCACGGTATCCTTGTCCAGGATTTTTAATTTTAGGCAGATCTTTTTTAACGCTTGCTTATGAACCGCATTGATCGCCTCACTGCCATGCTTATCCAGCTACAAAGCCAACGGGTCACCAAAGCTCAGGAACTGGCCGATCGTTTTGACATCAGCCTTCGCACGGTGTACCGCGATGTACGGGCTTTGGAAGAAGCTGGTGTTCCCATAGGTTCAGAAGCGGGTATTGGCTATTTTCTGGCAGATGGTTATCGTTTGCCTCCGGTCATGTTTAGTCCAGAAGAAGCACGAGCATTGCTCACTGCCCATCATTTTATCAACACTTTTACGGATGTAGGTGTACAACAGGCCTACGAGAGTGCGCTATTCAAAATTAAGTCCGTACTGTCTACCCAGGAGCAGGACATGCTGGAAGACCTACAGGACAAAGTGAAAGTAGTAGCTCCTCCTGCCCGTTCGGATCATCCTGACGATATACATCTGAGTAAACTACAGCAGGCGCTGATGCAAAGGCAGGTAATAGAAATGGAATATTTCTCCCCGGCTAGTGGCGTATTTACCAAGCGAAGTATTGAACCAATTGGCTTAGTATACTATGGAGATGCCTGGCATGTGATCGCTTTCTGTCAGCTTCGGCAGGACTATCGTGATTTTCGGCTGGACCGGATGAGTAAGGTCAATGTGCTGAGTCAGCACTATCATTTGCGCGACCGTATTTCGCTGGAGCAATACCTCAAAGAGCAGAGCCAGACGACTGATGCGAGGCTCATGAAAGTGTATTTTGATCAGAGAATAGCTCGTTATACCACACAAACCCGCTATGCACAAGGTTTCATACAGGAAGAAAAAAATGAACATGGCAGCGAAATGTGGTTTATGGTAGGCTCTGAACAGTACTTTGCCCGCTGGCTACTCACTTATACCAGCCATGTTTGCATTATTGAACCGGAGAGCCTCAAGCAAACCATGAAAAAACTGATAGAAGAGCTTCAACATCATTTTTTATAAAATCTGCAAACCCTACTGACATAGGGTTGTCACCCTGCCCTCATAAGTTTGTGCCATCACCAAAATTCACAGACTTATGCAAATGTGCACCGGAATCATTACCCGCAAAATTCAGGAGAGCAAAGCTTTCTACGAGTATTATTTTGGCTTTGAGACCATCTATGAAGTTGAGTGGTTTGTCTTACTCAGAAAAGGTCCTTACGAGTTGTCTTTCATGCAGCCGGAAATTCCCGGGCAACATCGTTTGTTTAATCCTCCTTATACTCAGGGGGCATGGCTGGCAATGGAAGTAGAAGATGTGGATGCTGAATACCAGCGCTTGCTGGAAGCCAAAGCGCCGGTCATTACCGAGCCTCAAAACGAAAAATGGGGAGATCGTCATTTTGTAGTAGAAGACCCTAACGGTATGGGTGTAGATATATACATGCGCCTGCCGGCTGAGGAAGGGCAGGAAATGTAGAAAAGGTATCATAATAAACACTTATCACCCTTTGTATCCCAAACCTCTGTGTTCTTTGCGTGAAAAAAAGCTTCCTCAGGTTTCACGCAAAGAGCGCAGCGCAAAGAGTAGATAGTACGAGCGAAGAATGCTGAGAGATTTACTTCCTTAAAGCTTTCTTAAAAAACCATTCACGACAGCGTACTGAGGCTCACCATCTTTTTCCAGAATGAAATTAGGGCGATTGCGCAGTTTCAAGCTATGGTCAGGTTCAGAGTAGCGGCTGGTAACATCCAGAATAAGTTGCTTACGAACTTCTTCCTGCCCTGATAAATCCGATACTCTTACCGTTGTGTAGCCTTCTCTCATTAATTTTTTTGCATCCAGTTTTTGTACTGCGGTTAAGTCGGGTTGTACTTCTTCATATACTTTGCCGGGTACGGCTACCATACCTTCCGCGTCAAACTCTTCGTAGCCATAAAAAGTAGACATGTCGCCCAACTCTTGTATACTTCCAATGGGGAAGAAATCATTGATGTTTTCAAATTCAATCTCAATGTGGTTGATCCCCACATCTATAGTATATAGCTTATCATTTATTTCCTTCTGTACATTGCGTACGATGAGGTCGTAGAGGTAACGTTCGTTTTCAGGAATTTCCCAATACCTCTCCCTATCATATTGCTTGTAGCTTTCAGTAGCGATAGAATGAAGGGCAGTGACGAGCAGCATAAAGTTGAGTTTGCGAATCTGCTGCTTCTCAGGATCATCAGGATAACCACCTGATTCAATAAGCACGGTGCTGGTCCCCCACTTTTGAATGTTATCACCAAAAGCACGGGGTTCAAAGTCGTCATTATAGCGGGCAACATGCCCTTCTACATAATGTTGTAAGGCTTCATTAAGCTGTACGATCATCTGCATGGCGCGCTCTCGCACGGGGTTGACGTCTTTGGCATAATTATAAGCCGGAGGCAGGAAAGAAATGGTAGCAGCCTCTTCATTCACCCCGGCAGTGTAATAAGTACTCTGATCGTGCAGGTTAAAGCCAAAGTCAGCATCCAAGCTGTCACGAATGTTTTTGAGGATTTGTGACTCGGGAGATTGCAGGCGAAGCGCATCGCGGTTCATATCAACGCCCAGTGCATTGCGACGCTCAAACTCTTCCGCTCCATCAGGATTAAGCATGGGGATGAAGTGTACAGTCACATTTTGTAAGATCGTACTCCGGATATCTTCAAACCTGCGATCATCGGCAGTAAAAAAATTAAACAAATCCAGTCCTGCCATAGTCGCAGTGGACTCATCGCCATGCATCTGTGACCAGAGAAGTACCTGTGTTTCTCCCTGTCCAAAAGAAACATCGTAAATAGCTCTGCCTTCAATAGACTCTCCGAGCTTAGTCACGCTGAATCCCGGCTGTTCCCGTAGCCTAAGCAGAATAGGTTCAAGATCGCTGTGGGTGAAACGTCTCGTTTGAATAGCTTCTTCTTTATATTTATTGTAGGCATCATATACCTGCTGGTAGACTGGCTTCTGGGCACAACTCACCTGACAAAAGATCAGAGAAAACACAATGAGAATCAGATACTTCATATACAAAAATTTCTGCCAAACCTAGCTTTAAATGCTGAAAAGGGCAAGCGCTTGTATTTTCAGTTTGTCAGCAAGCAGAAGAAAAGGATTAGGCATCAATATGTTCTATGATCTGTACCTGTGATTGATCAAAGGCAATATGTTCTTTCAGCATTTTACTTCTGTCCAGAGGTTGGCTGTAGTGCCAGGCTACATTTTCCATTGGGGTACCGGTAAAATTGACGTCAAAATATTCGGTATCGCCTTTCAGCGGGCAATGGGTAGATTTTTCAGTTCTGTGTAGTGCATCCATCTGCACATCATCTTTAGGAAAGTAAAATACCGGATCGTAGAGGTCAAAGCCGACTTCCTGTACTTTTAGCACCTTATTGGATTTGGCAATTTCTTTCCCCTGAATAGTAGCGGTAACCGTCTTATCTATTGGTTTGACACGCATGAAGTGGCGTGCATCATTGGGATCATGGATAGCTTCCTTGATCAGTGTTACTTTTTCTGTATCGCTCATAGTCTTTTAATATGAGCAACTGCTAAAGGGAGGTAAATTGTTTTGGAATCTTACCGCTTCATGAAACGAATTGTCTTTTTGAGGTTGCCATTTTGCAGGGTAAGGAAATATACACCCTGACTGGCTGAAGTGATGTCATATTTGCTTTCACCCATGGCTATCGGCTCCTGCATGATCTCTTGTCCCAGGATATTATAGATACCTACCGTGCCTCCCAGCCAGCGATCATCGTTAACCTCCAGGGTAAACTCCCCGGGAGTAGGATTAGGGAAGATATTGACCTTAGGTTTACTTACTTCCTCCTGCGTGGCAGTAATATAATTGTTTGCCTGCGTATTATTCAGCGTATCCATCACGTGCAGGGTAAAGTCACGGGTGATATAGCCTATGTTGGTCCACTCCCCATCTACCTCACGCCATTCATTGACGCGTAATGCCACTGCGAACTTACCCCCCAGGTTAGGAGCGTCCCATACCAATGCATCATCATTAAAATACATGTCGGGGGTGTCTCCATCAGAAGAAACTGGCTGAGGGGCAAAGCGGAGATCAAACTCATGCGGCAGGCGATAGCCACTCACTGTTTCGTCCACATTCTGCATAGGCGTAATCAGTTCAAAGCTCAGGCTGTCACCATCTGCATCCGTAGGTTCTAAGGGCAGGCTGTAGATAGATTTGGCATAGGCAAGGGGAGCAATCGTGCTTCCCAGTTGAGGAGTACTATTACATCCCTGCAGCGCGTCTATATTGAGCAGTGTTTCCGTATAGAAAGGAGTTGTCACCGAGTTGCGCATATTTGCCACATCAGCATTACGGTTAGATTCTTTAAGGTAAATGGTATATTCTCCCGGACCGGGAAAAGTATGGCTTACAGACAATGAGCTTTTTCTATAAAGTTGACCATCTACCTGATATGTAGTTTCTTCTAGATCCAGATAACCAAGCATGATAGGTTCACCATGACCCACATACAGCTCACCCGGCCCAAATTCTACATCAGAACCAGTATGCTCATAAAGATTGATCTCAATCTCATAAGTATAAGTCTGACAGTTGGTGGCTGTGGCGGTAATCTCACCTCCGATCAGGTGAGTGGCTTTCATAACTACCGGAATATTCAGTAAGATGAAAGTGAATATTGCAGAATAAAATATTTTGTATACTTGCTTCATGAAATTTCCTGATTGTGTTTGACATTCCTTCCCTTAGAATTCTATATTTACCTTTCTTTCCCTTTTCCCTCTATAACTATTAGACACAACAAACTGGCAAAGGGTTTAAAGGGTATTGGAGATATTTTTCATTAAAGCTAAGCCTTAATTTACCTAACCTATGAAACAATACTTACTATTGTGCCTGGCGCTTTGTGGCCTTGCCTTCACCTCCTTCGCTGCCGATGATGAGACCATCAGCGAGAAAACCAAAGACATGGAAAAGTATGAAGGCTATTTTACCTTCTACTGGGATGAAGACGAGGGCAAAATCTGGCTGGAGATCGATAAATTTGATACCGACTTCCTCTATTACAACTCATTATCTGCCGGAGCAGGTTCCAATGACATCGGGCTGGACCGGGGACGCCTCAACCGCTCCCAGGTGATGCAGTTCCGCCGCAGCGGACCCAAAATCCTCTTTGTGGAGCCTAATCAGGACTACCGGGCCATTACCGACAATCCTGATGAGAAGCGTGCGGTGAAAGAATCCTTTGCCGAAGCCGTGATGTATGGCTTTAAAGTGGAAGCGGAAGAAGACGACAAAGTGCTGGTAGATGCTACCGACTTCTTTCTTGATGATGCGGTAGGCGTGAAAGACATGATCAAGCGCAGCAAGCAGGGAAGCTTTAGCCTGGACAAATCCCGCTCGGCTTTTTACCTGCCACTCACCAAGAATTTTCCTAAAAACACGGAATTTGAAGTTACCCTGACCTTTACCGGTTCTGATGCCGGGGCTTATCTGCGTTCGGTCAGCCCCAATCCTGATGCTTTTACCGTACGTCAGCACCATTCTTTTGTAGAGCTGCCCGATGATGATTACGAACCCCGTAAGTTTGATCCGCGGGCGGGCTATGGCTCCATTCAGTACATGGATTATGCTACTGATGTGGACCAACCCATCATGCAGCGCTTTATCCGCCGCCACCGCTTGCAGAAAAAAGATCCCAGTGCGGAGGTCAGCGAAGCGGTTGAGCCTATCATTTACTATCTGGACCCCGGTGCACCCGAGCCGATACGTTCGGCCCTCATGGATGGCATTCGCTGGTGGAACCAGGCTTTTGAAGCGGCCGGGTATAAGGATGCTTTTCAGGTAAAACTGCTGCCCGAAGATGCCGACCCTATGGATATCCGCTACAATTATGTGCAGTGGGTGCACCGTTCTACCCGCGGCTGGTCTTACGGAAGCAGCGTTTACGATCCACGTACCGGAGAAATCATCAAAGGAAAGGTGACACTCGGTTCTTTGCGTGTCCGTCAGGATTTTCTGATTGCCTCTGGTCTGATAGCGGCTTATGAAGAAGGGGAAGAAGTCTCTGAGGAGATGATGGAGATGGCTTTGCAACGTATCCGCCAGCTGGGAGCCCATGAAGTAGGGCATACGCTGGGCCTTTCGCATAACTATGCCTCTACTTATGAAGGCCGACATTCGGTGATGGACTATCCTCACCCTCTGGTGAAGATCAAAAACAGAAATGAGCTGGACCTTTCTGATGCCTATACCAATGAGATCGGGGCCTGGGATGAGGTAGCCATCACTTATGGCTATCAGGATTTCCCCGAAGGAGTAGATGAGGAAGAAGGGCTGAACGACATTATCCAGCAGTCTATCAGCGATAAGCTTTTGTTTATCTCTGACCGGGATGCCCGGGCGGAAAGCGGTGCGCATCCTTACGCCCACCTCTGGGACAATGGTACGGATGCCGATGAAGAGCTGAAAAGAGTGATGCAGGTACGGAGAATCGCCCTCAAAAATATTTCTGAAAAGAAAATACCCTTCGGACAGCCTATGGCGACCCTGGAAGAAGTGCTGGTGCCTATGTACATGTTTCACCGCTATCAGGTAGAAGCTACTTCCAAACTGATTGGCGGACTGAATTACACCTACGCTGTGCGGGGAGATGGACAAATGCCCCTGCAAGTAGTAGACGGGGATAAACAGCGTGCTGCCATTGCTGCCCTGCTGGAAACAATTCATCCGGGGGCACTGGTGATCCCTGAAGAGGTGCTGGAACTGATTCCTCCCTATCCTCTGGGCTATGATGAAAACGAGCGGGAAGTTTTCAAGTCACGTACCGGACTTACTTTTGATCCCATAGGCGCGGCAGAGTCGGCAGCCAACTTTACATTAGGCCTCATGCTGAATCATGAGCGTGTAACGCGTATGATAGACCTGTCTTCCCGCTATGATGATGTTCCCGGCTTTACCGAAATGGCGGATGAACTGATTGAAGCTACTATCAACACACCTAAACAGGATGGATATCCCGGAGAGGTTCAACGCTTGGTAGATAGGCTGGTGCTGGATCATTTGATCAAGCTTGCCTCCAATGCCAATGCTTCCGGTCAGGCCCGGGCTATCGCTACGCTTAAGGTGAATGATATAAAACGCATGATGGAAATTAAATTGAGAAATGGAGTGGATGAAAATACAGAAGCACAATATGTCTTTGCACTGGCACAGATTCGTCGCTTTGAGAACGATCCCGAAGATGTGAAAATAACCGATCCTCTCTCTGCTCCTGACGGTTCTCCTATTGGTCAGGATGCCCTGAATGCCATCGGCAGTGGTATGGAAGACTGGTGTGGGCACTAAATATTCTCTGATCTACCCTCATGGCAATATGTATGCAAGCTGCCAAGCTGCTAAGGGGGTGTTTCTGATTTGAATATTTTCAAAATATTAAGGCTTCTACTGATAAAGCCTATCAACCTCTGAGTTGATAGGCTTTTTTCATTTTATTCTGTATTTTCCTTTTGTGGCAAATTATTCTATAAGTAAAATAGAGTAATCTTCATGTCTAAGCACATTTTTCTCAGCAAACACTTACTCTTTCCCTTGATATTTATTGATAGAAGATATTTTAGGATCATTTTTTACATGATATTTTTAAATATTCATAAATATAAGGCTTAATTATGGTGATTATTTAAATAAACAAAATATTTAATTGAAAATATTTCTTTTTACTATATTTTGTATTTATTTAGCGATTACATTCTGAAATATGATGCATCATGTCAATATTATTTGATTATTTTTAATAAAACAGTAAAAACATTTTGAACTACACAAAACAGCATATGAAATATTTGTACCTCTAATTTTATGTCAAGGCCAGCACACTGGTATCTTTTGTGAAGGTTGCCAGGGGCCAAATGCTATCCATATATTGCTTTGCCGATAAACAGATTCAAAGCCTTAAAAAATCAGGCCATAGTCTACTGCAACTACGATTATCATCTTATCTGAATGCGAATAAAAAGCGCATCCGGACGCCATTGTCGCCGCTTTCATTTATAGATGGGTACAAGGAGATGGTCTGGGCATTACGATTCCGTTATTTAGTATACCCTTAGGGTTCGGAACTCAATTTTCGGCGTGATGCTAACATCCTGCCCGTTAGGGGGATGTCCGGACTTCAACGATCAATCTCTGTAAAGGAGCTAGCTAGAGTACTACATATCTTGCAACAATCAATTTATCAAATCCAAACCGTAAAATCATGAACAAAACCGCCTTACTTACAATTATCAGTTGTTTTTTCCTATTCGCACTACCCCTTTCTTCCTTTGCACAGGATGAAGATGAAAGCAAACTTTCAGTAGGTGTAGCACTCAACTTAGATGCTTTTTTTGGTTTTTATCCTTCGTTAGTAGGAGGGTATGAATTGAACGATAACCTGGACTTCACCTTCTACGGCATCCAATGGGGAGCTGGGACAGGAAGTGCTTGGGGCAACTGGACCGAATTTGGTGTGGGACTTAACTACTCACTTGGTAACCTGGACATTAACCCGCAACTAGGGTTTACAATGGGTTCATTACTTTCCAGTGGTGCCGCCCAACCCGGAGTTATTGGAGACGGTATAGTTCCTAACCTCACCATGAACTATGGGGATGATATGTTTGAAGGACAATTTTACCTGGGATACTACGGTGCACTCAGAGATGAAACAGCAGCGGGTCAATCCACTAATAACTATATGCACTACTGGTTGAATGCAGGAGTGAAAGCAGGTACTTTTATGTCAGTGGGTGCCCATTATGAAGAGCTTTTCCTTTCAGGAGGTTCTATTAACGAAGGAGGTAGTCTTGAGAGCGCTGATGGCTACCGCTGGTTAGGCCCCTATCTGCAATTTGCTAAAGGAGATGCAGGGCTGAGATTCTCTTTTGGTGGAGATCTTACCGATGATGAGGATTCATTCTCTTTGAATGACTTCTATAAAATGGCCTTTTTCATGAACTTCTAGTTTTATTCCTGATATCAATTACAGGCTTATATCCACAGGGCTGCTTCTTCATCAGAAGCAGCTTTTTTTGATTCCTGTGCAGGCCCAACAAAAGCATGCATTGACAACAACTGTCAAAAATAAGAGTTATGTCAGAAACAGATGTGTCGCCATGCCCTTTGATTATTCCCTTGATTTTGAGAACACAGACTTCCGCAAGCAGCCTCATCGCTACCGGGTGGGCAAAGGGGAGCAGGGCGTATTGATGGTAGAGCCTTACAAGTCAGAAATACTGCCTCACTGGCGCTTTAAGACAACCGACATTGCCCGCACCTCTTCCGAGAAGATTTACCAGCTGTTTCTGGATTACCTGGAAGCGGGGGATTTTGTAGGGGCCGACATGGCTCGCAAGTTTCTGCAGATGGGCTACACCCGTTCCCGCCGTTATGCCAACCACAAAAGTGGCCGCAAGTACAAAAGCAATCCTCAGAAAGCGACTGACGAAGCAGCGGAGAAAGAAGCCCGCAAAGAAATATTGCCCCGCGAAGAAGATCCGGTAAAAGCCCGGTCGGCCGCTATCTTCAAAGCCTAATGGGAGGAGGCTAAGGCGCATGGACAATACCAGAAGATGCTGAAGGCACATAAAGAAAAGTATGGCTAAGCAAAGCTTGTAGGCTAGGCTACCCTTCATGCTCAGGAAGATTATGCTGCACCTGCTTTTCCTGAGGTGTAGGGGAGATGTAAGCTTTTCCGTTTCTAAAGCAGGGCTTTTGGCTGTTCATTTGCCTTATAAACAGCACTTAGCAAAGCATTTAACTGCTCAAATGTCACCAATCCTGATGAAATCATAGCATTTAAGTATTCAAATGGAGTGCTCCCTACAGAATTCAGAGCATTTGAACGTTCAAATGCTTCAAATCTTCCCGGATTCAGGGCATTTCATTGTTCAAATGGGATGATTCAGACTGAAATCAAAGCATTTAAACATTCAAATGGCATTTATGCTGAGATTTACTAGTATTTTCAGCAATGAAATTGAGTATTCGTTGCTAAATTTATAATCTTACTTTTCTGTCTCTTTGTTTTTCTTCGCTGAAAAAAACTGGTGGAAGAGGTAAGGTTTAGACAAAAACCAAAAGGTAAATGATTTTAATCAATAGCCACTTGTGTTTCGCAAACTCTTCTGTCATCTCGTTAGAGATCTTTACCGAAGTGCAGTCCATTAATAGCTTCAGATATATTAAAGTTTTAGACTTTGACAAACCTTCCACTTCAGTTACTAGTGCCGAACGTAGAAATTTAATATTGAAAGTTTGTGAGACGCCCAGTCAGGTACACAAACTCTGGCGGAGAACTTCCATAAAATGTTTATCTTGAGCCTATGAAAATAAAGGAAGAGATACAGCAAAAAGCGAATGCGTTTCTACAGATATGCCAGTCGCATCATGTGGCTTCGCTGTATGTATTTGGCTCATCTTTTACTGATAAGTTTGATGAAGCTTCCAGTGACGTAGACCTGCTGGTGGAAATTGATGAACCTGATCCTGTGCTAAGAGGAGAACAGTTGATGTCATTGTGGGATCAACTTGAGACTTTTTTCCAACGCAAAGTGGATTTGCTTACCTACTCCTCTGTTAAAAACCCAGTCTTAAAGAAAAATATTGAGGCTACCAAACTGCTGATTTATGACGGAAGAGGGCAGAAAGTACTTGTCTGATATTCTAATAGCTATCAATCTGATTGAGCAGTTTACAAAAGATACTCCTGATTTTGAAACCTATCAGGCTGACCTGAAAACCCAGAGTGCTATAGAGAGACAACTGGCAATTGTTGGAGAGGCTTTAAATAAATTCAGAAGAACCGTACCCGAAGTAAATATCAAGCATGCTCAACAGATTATTGCCTTTAGGAATCGGCTCGTTCACGCCTATGATAGTATTGATAACGCAATAGTTTGGGCAATTTTGCAAAACCATTTACCCAAATTAAAGGAAGAGATAGCAAAAAAGTAGATTGCTATCATCAAAACCATTTTTATTCCCATTCGCCCGTATTCGTACCTTGCTCTCGTCTGAGTGCAATGGAAGGTTCGCCATTAAAAAACACCCCTGCTGTGCTTCTTAACATTAAAACAACAGCGAAAAAAGGCTGATCTCTCATAAAAGCCTTACATTTCTGCTTCATCCTAAACCTATCCACCTACATGAAAAAAGTTTTTCTGTTCCTCCTGACGTATGTCCTCGTACTGACATCCTTCGGGCAGGAAGTCGCTACGCAAAATGATTTTGAACAGCTCAAAGCTGACTTTTTAAACCCTCATTCATCCCGCATATTAGTGGCCTCGCATCGGGCAGTGCATCATGAATATCCTGAAAACTCCATTCCCGCGGTGCAGCAGGCCATTGAGCAAGGCGTAGACATCATAGAAATAGATGTAAAAGTGAGTGAGGACGGCATGGCCTTCCTGATGCACGACCGTACTATAGACAGAACTACTACGGGCAAAGGCGATCCCGAAAAAATGAGCTGGAAGGAACTGCAAAAGCTTTCGCTGGTGCACGATGGAAAAGTAACTCCCTACAAAATCCCAACGCTGGAAGAAATTCTGCTGCTCAGCAAGGGCAAAATCCTGGTAGACCTGGACCTCAAGACCAGCGAGATTGATCAGGTGATTGAAATTGTGGAGAAAACCGGCACCGAAGGCAATGTCTTCTTTTTTGACAGCGAATATGAAGTACTGAAAAAGGTGCAGGAGGCTAACCCAGACTTTATGATCATGCCCCGCGCCTACTCCCTGCCCATGGCCGACTCTGCCCTACAGCTTTTCTCTCCCGAAGTGGTGCACATTGATTTCTCCTTTTATGATGACAAAACCGTAGAGCTGATCAAGTCGCACGACGCAAGGGTTTGGATCAACGCGCTGGGTGACCCTGACGATGCGCTACAGGCGGGAAAGGCAGAAGAGACCTTGGAGAAGTTGCTGGAATACGGAGCCAACATCATTCAGACCGATTATCCAGTAGAATGGATGCAGCACCTATCTTCAGGAGAGTAGCGCATAGAATTAAGCAAAGATTTTTTATCTTAGGCAGCTAAGAGCAATCCTGCTCATTTGTAAAACCAATACTTTACCTGACCTAAGCATGATGCACAAACTGCTGCTGACCTTATTTTTTACCTTTTTTACTTTTTCCTCTTTTGCCAACGATACTTTAAAGCTGGAAGGCCTGCAGTCCCCGGTAGAAGTCTACCGCGATCCCTGGGGTATCAACCATATCTATGCAGAAAATGAGCATGACCTCTTCTTTGCCCAGGGATACTGCGCCGCCCGCGATCGTCTCTTCCAGTTTGAGGTCTGGCGTAGACAAACCGAAGGCACAGTAGCCGAAATACTGGGCGAGCGAGAGCTTAAGCGTGACATAGGTACTCGTCTGTTTAAGTTCAGAGGCAATATGCGGCAGGAACTGAACCATTATCACCCGCGTGGTGAGGCGATTATCAAAGCTTTTGTAGAAGGGGTGAATGCCTATATCGGAGAGACCGAGAAGAACGCTGATCTGCTACCGATGGAGTTTGAACTGCTGGGCATCAAGCCCGGCTACTGGACACTGGAGAATGTAATCTCCCGCCATCAGGGCTTATTGGGCAATATCGGAGAAGAAATGGAAGTAGGCAGAGCAGTAGCCTTGCTGGGACCGGATAAAGTGAACCAACTGATGAACTTTCATCCCGGCACACCCGATCTGGCACTGGATACCGCCATCAATACGGAGCTGCTGTTTGATGATATACTTGAATTGTACAACGCTTATCGCAAGTCGGTACAGTTTCGCCCCGAGGATATTGTCAATGCCAAATGGAGAGCCGAGGCTGATATATCAGAGCAGATTATGGAAGAACGGCAACTGGCTTTGGCAGATCTGGAAGAAGAAAAAGCAAGCATTGGCAGCAACAATTGGGTAGTGACCGGCGAGCATACGCAAAGCGGCTTTCCCATGATGGCCAATGATCCGCATCGTACGCAGGCGGTGCCTTCATTACGTTACTGGGTACACCTCAATGCGCCCGGCTGGAACGTGATTGGAGGAGGTGAACCGGAGATTCCCGGCGTTTCCATTGGTCATAATGAGTATGGTGCCTGGGGCTTAACTGTATTTCGTACCGATGGTGAGGATTTATATGTGTACGATACCAACCCTGACGATCCTTCACAGTACCGCTACCAGGATCGCTGGGAAGATATGCGGGTGATACAGGAAAGTATTGCAGTAAAAGGACAGGAAGATGTAAGTGTGGACCTAAAATATACCCGTCATGGTCCGGTAGTGTATGAAGATACAGTAAACCATAAAGCCTATGCCATTCGCTGCGCCTGGCTGGAAGAGGGAGGCTCTCCTTACCTGGCCAGCCTGCGCATGGATCAGGCCAAAAGCTGGGAAGAGTTTAGAGAAGCCTGTAGTTATAGCCATATCCCCGGAGAAAACATGGTGTGGGCGGATAAAGCAGGCAATATCGGCTGGCAGGCGGTGGGTATCGCTCCCATTCGTCCGCACTGGAGTGGCCTGGTGCCCGTTCCCGGAGATGGACGTTATGAGTGGGATGGCTATCTGCCCATCAAAGCCAAGCCTCATGTGTATAATCCTGAAAGCGGCATCAAAGCGACTGCCAATGAGAAGCAGGTGCCCGATGGCTATCCCTATCGCAACGCCATGAGCTATAGCTGGTCCGACTCTTACCGTGCCGACCGTCTTGCGGAAGTGCTGCACACCGGCAAAAAACACAGTCTGATGGACATGGCGCAGTTGCAGACCGATTATCTGTCTGTTCCTGCCCGTAATCTGGTGCCTCTGCTCAAAGGTTTGGAGATCAGTGACCGGCAAACCGCCCAGGCCAGAGATCTTCTGCTAGAATGGGATTACAAACTGGAGGCAAACTCGGTGGCAGCTGCTATCTACGATCGCTGGGAAGATCAGCTTAAGGATAATATGCATGCTTTGATGGTTCCTGAAAAAGCACAGGAGATTATTATATCCCTTCCCATGACCAATGTGGTCAACTGGCTGGTCAGTCCGCTGCCCGAAATGGGTGATAATCCGGTCTGGAGAGACCCCGTAGCAGTGCGTGATCGCTTATTGGTAAGTAGTCTGGAAGAAGCAGTCAATGCATTAAGTGATCGTTTAGGCAATGATATGGACGACTGGCAGTACGGACAGGAAGATTATAAGCATATTTTACTTCGTCATCCGCTGAGTGCAGCAGTCAATGCACAGACCAGAGCTAAACTGGATGTAGGACCATATCCCCGGGGAGGTAACAGTTATACCGTAGGCAGTACCGGCGGCAATGACAACCAGTCATCTGGCGCTTCTTTCCGTCTCATAGTAGATACCGGCGACTGGGACAGGGCTCTGGGTAGCAATACCCCTGGTCAGTCGGGTAATCCTGACAGTCCTTACTACCGCAATCTGTTTGAGCAGTGGGCACAGGATCGTTATTTCCCGGTATATTACAGTAAAGAGAAAGTAGAGCAGGCCGCGGAGGAGGTACTGAGGTTACAGCCCTGATGGCTATGTTCTTCTTAACCTTTACTGCTATAGGCTATAGATCATGAAGTGGAAAACTCTGGACCAATTAACAAATATAAGCTTTACAGGTTTTTCTGGTGTAAGCAACTTACCTCATGCCAAATAAATCTACCAGAATCTCTACCAACAAGCTGAGCAAGTTCTATTTAGGAGTGATCTCGAGTGTGGCTTTCTATCCCACCATGATTGCTTTGGGGCTGCTCATGCTATCCATAGTCGCTCTTTACATTGACGAACGTACGCCGAGCACTATATTTGGCAATGAAATACCCATAAAGAATGTTCTTGCGCCAGATAGTGTAAGGTCATTGCTGGGAGCTATCGGTGGAGGAATGATCTCCCTGATGGTATTTAGCTTTTCTATGGTGATGGTAATTCTGAACCAGGCAGCGTCCAACTATTCGCCTCGTTTGCTGCCTAACATGATAGAAAGAAAACATCATCAGGTGGTACTGGGCTTTTACCTGGGGACTATTGCTTACACTTTTGTAGTACTTTCCAGCATTCAGTCCAGAATGTATACTTTCGGGGTACCAACTTTATCAGTAGCCATCAATGCGCTGCTCTGCCTGGTTTGCCTTGGTTTGTTCATCTCTTTCATCAATAATATTTCTCAGATCATACAAATAGGCAATATCATCGGTAGCTTGCACACGAGTACACTTAAAGGTATAACCCATGAAATCAACGAAGAAGTGTACATTCCTCCTCATCAATTGCCTGACGTGAAGGGCTGGCATCTTACCATCAGTCCGATTTCAGGCTACCTAGACAGCATTGACCATGCATCCCTTCTTAAATTAGCCTCTAAACTGGGCGTTATGTTGAAAATATGTGTCCCCTTAGGGCGGTTTGTCAACCAGGGCGATCCGATATTGCTGAGCAGTAGCCCTATTCATGAAAAGGAACGTGCCCAGGTATTTCGCAAAATGGTATTCAGGCATCAGGAAAATGTGAGTCAGAATTACATTTATGGATTTAAGCAGCTTACTGAAGTGGCGGTCAAAGCATTGAGCCCGGGTATCAACGATCCTGGGACGGCCATACAGGCACTGGATCGGCTGACGGACTTATTTGTAGTGAGAATGAGCGTATCAGGACTTAAAATTAAAACGGATAAGCAGGGAAATCTTCGTGTAATTTATGAGCCGGTATATTTTCAGGATCTGTTATACTTCAGTATTGGTACAATCATCAACTACGCGGACAATGACCTACCGGTAAACCACAAACTGATCCAAGTGCTGGGTGCGATTGCGCGTAATGACGATGAGAGGCAGCACACTGACATTATTTTATCTATGCTGGACGATCTGGTGACTCATTTTATGGGTAAGTTTACCACTACTTCAGACAGGTATTCACTAAGCCTACAAACGCAACAAATCATTAAGCAGTATCCTAAGCATCCAACAACTTTGTTGATACAAAACAGAATAGCCGAAGTAATACCATTGGTGATAGCGAAGTAAGTGTGTTCTCTTTTCTACAGTCTAAAGACAACAGGCATTTGTAAGCTACAAATCTGGAAAGAGTGCTAGCCTGAGTTCAGAATTTATGATTTGGGAAGGTGTGCTAAATGGTTTCAGCAACAAAGCTTTTATTTTTCCTTCCAGCCTTATATCTTTTATAGAAATCAATATCCACTAAAACAAACCGAACATGAAATCTATTTTTTTCCATTTTGTAGTTATTTTTTCTGTGTTCCTCTTTGCCTGCGGAGGCAGCAGCGAACAAGAAACTAGTCAGGACACGGCCAGTGCCGATACTACAGCACAAATGTCTACTGTCTCTCTTGAGCAGGCATGGGCTACTGATACCGTTATGATGACGCCTGAATCTGTCATTTACGATGAAGCCAATGATGCTATCTACGTGGCCAATATTGGTACGGTGAATGCCGAAGGATCTGATGGTGATGGTTTTATTTCTAAGATGAGTCCCAGCGGGGAGGTTACCGAACTAAATTGGGTGACGGGACTAAACGATCCCAAAGGTATGGGCATACATGATGGTATGCTCTATGTAGCTGATATCCGCGAAATAGCTGTAATCAACCTGGAAACCGGCGAGATTACTGAAACCCACTCCGTTGAAGGCGCAGGATTTTTAAATGATATCACAGTAGATGAAAACGGAGGCGTATATGTGACCGATTCAAATACTGATAAGATACATATGTTGGCAGATGGTCAGGTGAGTGTCTGGATGAGCGACTCAACCTTACAGCGTCCGAATGGATTATATGCTGAAAACAATCAGATACTTTTAGCATCCGCTAACGGAGGTTTCCTTGCACCTATCAGCAAGGACAATAAAGAAATCGGAGAACATTGGGTAGATAATATTCCCTCTGCTGATGGTATCATTAAGACCAGTGATGGAAACTATATTGTATCTACCTGGTCGGGAGAAGTACATTATGTAAATTCAGAGAATAATGAATCTTACAAGCTCCTGGACACCAAAGCCCAGGAAATCAACTCGGCAGACATCGGCTATATTCCTGAGCAGGAACTAGTCCTTGTGCCCACCTTCTTTGACAATCGGGTAGTGGCTTATAAGATCAATAAGGGAAACTCTTAATTTTAGCAAATGCTTAGGTTTTTAGTGATCATAATAATAGCCGGGATGTGCATTCCCGGCTATTCTCAGGAAAGTGAAAAGATCTTCGGTAGTTATCTTTATGAAGATGATAAGATTACACTAACGCTCAGTCCTCCCAATAACTACACCTTCTTTGCGATGGAATACTCCCGCCGTACCCGATCGGTGAGCAGTAAGGAAATTTCACGAGGCACTTTTGAAGTAAAGGATGACCAGCTCGTATTGGAAGAGTTTCCTACACGCAACAAAATGACTTTAAGTATAGACTCTGAACTGAAGCTGGAAGCAATGGATGTGAAAGAAATCAATAAAGGAGAAATGCTCTACGCCCGGAGAATGAGCTACGAAAATGGCAACCCTCGTATGGAGGGAGAGTGGAAAAGAGGTAAAAAGCATGGCACCTGGGTATATTATGATGAAGAAGGAAATGTAGTGAAGACAGAAAGATACCGCCGGGGAAAGCTGCTGGATTAAGCGGATACCGGAATCCGAAAACCGGAGGCAGGTTTTTTGGTTTCCAGTCTACAGCCTCCGGGTTCCATATTTTACCATGTAAGTTTAAATGTAGATAAGCCCATAATATTGCTTGTTTAAAAACTTGTGAATGAGTAGGTTGCGGGAGTTTCAAACCACAAGTTTAAGCGTCATGCGTTGGCTTTTTGTAGTGCTGGGTTTTGTCTTCCTGGGAGAAGATGTATATGCACAGCTCAATACCCCCAAATATAGTAACGAATTTCTGGCTATAGGTGCCGGAGCCCGTGCCCTGGGCATGGCTGCGACCCAAACGGCTGTAGCCAATGATGTTACTGCCGGTTTCTGGAATCCTGCCAGCCTTACAGATTTGTCCCATCAGTATGAAGTTTCTCTTATGCATGCGGAGTATTTTGCAGGCATCGCCAATTACGATTACGGAAGCTTTGCCACTCCCCTGGATTCATTAAGCGCCTTAGCAATCTCTGTAGTGCGCTTTGCAGTGGATGACATTCCCGACACACGTTTCTTATACGATGCCAACGGCCGCATCAATTATGATAATATCCGCTTTTTCTCGGCTGCCGATTATGCTTTTCTGTTTTCCTATGCCCGCCAGATTCCTAGAGTAAAAGGTTTAAGTATAGGGGCAAATTTTAAAGTGATTCATCGCAATGTAGGAAGCTTTGCCAATGCTTGGGGTTTTGGGCTGGATGCTGCTGCTACTTACCGGATGAATGCCTGGCGCTTTGGCCTGATGCTGCATGACATCAGCGGAACTTTCAATGCCTGGACGCATAATTCAGAATTGGTGACTGATGTGTATACCCAAACCGGCAATGTAATCCCTGCCAATACGCTGGAAGTGACTTTGCCTAAAGCCTCACTGGGAATAGCCAGGAACTGGCGGTTTTTGGATAGCAAATTTGGACTTTTAGCCGCGGCAGACCTGCATTTTACTTTTGATGGTCAGAGAAATGTTTTGCTCAAATCTGAGTTTACTTCCATTGATCCTTCAGTAGGTTTGGAGCTTGATTATAAAAACCTGGCTTTCGTCCGTTTCGGAGCGGGTAATGTACAGCAGATCAAAGATTTTGATGGCAGTACGTATCGTACTTTTCAGCCTGACTTTGGTGCTGGTTTTAAAGCAGGTAGCATTAGTGTAGATTATGCCCTAACCGATATAGGTGACCGTTCAGAGTCGCTTTATTCTCACGTTTTTTCTCTCAAATTCAGTATTGATCGCAAGCAGGAGGATGAATAGAACTTTCAATTTTGTCAAAGGTACTTTTGTGCGAGCGCTGTTTTGCTTAGGATTGATGATCAGCTTGCCTACTTTGTTGCATGGGCAGCGTTTCGGCAATGAATGGATTAATAATACACAGTCGTATTATAAAATTTCAGTAGCAGAAGATGGCATTTATCAAGTTAATTATCAGGATCTAGTAGATGCAGGCTTTCCGGTAAACAATGTAGATCCGCGGAGGATGCAGCTTTTCTTCCGGGGACAGGAGCAGGCCATATTCATTCAGGGACAGCAGGATGCCAGCTTTGACCCTGTTGATTTTATGATATTTTATGGTCAGCGTAATGATGGTACGCAAGACAGAGAATTATACGTACCTAATGAAGCCCAGCCTAATCCCTATCGCAATCTGTATTCGGACTCCACGGCCTACTTTCTAACCTGGTCACTTGCTGCTGTCAACGGGAAGCGGATGAACAGCTTTGCAGAAAACAACATCAGTGGTATACCTACAGAAGCATATCATTGGGAGGAAAAATTGTCATTTTATACGGGTGAGTATTCAATGGGTAGGCAATACCCTATTGGCTCACTTTCGGGAGTAATTGCTCATTTGAGCACTTTTGATTATGGCGAAGGCTGGACCAGCTCCCGGATTGCAAGAGGGCAAAGTAGAGACTTTACTATAGAAGCATCAGCCCAGTATACTGCTGGACCAGTACCTCAACTGGAAATTCTTCTGACAGGAAGAAATAATCGCCAGCATGATGTGACAGTACAGGTAGGTAGTACAGCGGCCTCCTTACGTACGCTAAGCACGGTAAATTTTGATTACTATGATCATACATTAGTAACAGAAAATTTACAGTGGAGTGATCTTGCGGGTGGTAATCTGGTGGTGAGAGTAGCTGTAAACGGTGTGAATGGAGAAGCAGATAATATTTCGGTTTCTTATATCAGGCTGAGATACCCTCAGCAAACTACAGCGGAAAGCCTGCCTGCTAAAGATCTGGAATTGATTGCAAATCCATCGGGTAAAAGTTATGTGGAGATTGCCAATGCTCTTGCTTCCCCTTATTTACTTGATATCACCGACGAAAATAATGTGCTGAGAATTGGTTTTAATCAGATTGGAGAAAATACTACGGCAGTTATTCCCAACACTCAAATAGCTCGGCGCTTACTGATTGGCAGTACACAAAATATCCCTTCTATTCAGAAAGTGAATTTTCAAAACATTAGTACCGCTGCCAATTATCTGATGATCTCGCATGAATTGTTGCGCCAGCCTGCTGGCAATTACAGCGATCCGGTACGTGCTTATCAGGAGTATCGTGCTTCGGCCGAAGGCGGGGGCTTTAACACTTTACTGATTGATATTAAGCAGGTGTATAATCAGTTTGGCTACGGTGAAGTAACTCCTTTAGCAATACGTCGGCTGGCAGATTTTATGTTGAGCAACGGTAATCCTGAATATTTACTACTTATCGGAAAAGGGCTGACTGTTAATTACAACTATCACAGGAAAGACCCAACAACTACAACTTTGCGTGACCTGATACCTACCGGAGGCATGCCAGGTTCAGATGAAGTACTTACTGTCGGTTTGGCAGGCAGTGATGGTTACAACGCTGCTATTCCAACCGGACGCATCAATGCGCAGAGTGCCACGGATGTAGCGGCTTATCTGGACAAAGTGAAAGAAAGCGAAAGCAGAGGACTATCTGCAGATTATCAGGAGGCAAATAGCCGAGAAGCATTGTGGAAAAAACATCTGGTGCACCTGAGTGGAGGAGTAAGTCTGGCCGAACTCACCTTATTCTCTCGTTATGTAGATGATTTTCAAACTGTAGCCGAAGGAGATTATCTCGGCGGTCAAGTCTCTGTACAGTCCAAGAAATCAAATAATGCTACCGAGTTGATTAACATAGCGGATGAAGTAAATAAAGGTCTGTCAATGATCACTTTTTTTGGCCACTCAGCCACCACCAGAACTGATATTGAAATTGGCTATGTCTCTAATGATGAACTTGGATACAACAATAAGGGGAAGTATCCTGCGATATTGATTAATGGCTGTAATGCGGGAAATATATTCAGTGATGCGCTTACTTTTGGAGAAGACTGGATTAATACGCCAGACAGAGGTGCCTTACATGTGATCGCACACAGTGCCGAAGGGATTTCCAGTGTACTCAAACGCTATTCTGATGCTATCTATAATACAGGCTTTGCGGATTCCACCTACATAGGAAGCTCCATGGGAAAAATCAAAAAAGAGGCGAGTCGGCGTTTTATGGAGGCATTAGGAGAGAGCATCTGGGAAGTTCATATAGCACAGGTGCGGCAGGCAGTAATGCAGGGTGACCCTGCGGTGAGTTTGTTCGGAAGAGAACAGCCTGATCTGGAAGTAAACGATAACAGTATATCCATAGAACCTTTGCAGGATGGTCCGGTAACCGTTTTTTCTGACTCCTTTGCAGTGAATCTGGTAGTGCGAAATTTTGGCAGAACCACTCAGGATTCTATCTCAGTATCTGTAAACCGTACTTTAAGCAATGGTAATATAATTTCCTACGGACCTGTAAGCTATCCTCCTGTGCTTTATCAGGATACACTGCATTTTGTTATCAACTCAGAAGATTCTACAGTTGCTGCCAGTGATGAAGTAGGTAATAATCGCTTTGAAGTAATTATTGATAGCCAGGATTCTATCCCCGAACTGAATGAAGGAAATAACCGGGCTAGTTTTGAATATTTCGTTCCTCTGGGAGGAACCGTTCATCTCACTCCCCATGATTACTCAATAATAACACAAGATACGGTAAGATTACAAATACAGGCAGGAGACTATCAGAGAGCTTTAAGAGAAAATGATGTGCGGCAATACTTGATTGAGGTAGACACATCATATGCTTTTAATAGTAGTATAAAACAGCAGTTCACCCTTTCTGCAAAGGGTTTGGCCGTGCAGCAATTTGTACTGCCTATAAAAAAAGATAGTACCGTTTACTATTGGCGTAGCAAGTATGCCGAAGCCAGAGAAGGAGAAATAGACCAGTGGACACAAAGTTCATTTACCTATATCGCAGAAAGCTTAGGGCAATGGGGGCAACTGAGCTTTGAGCAACTCAATGAAAATAAAGTTACCAATCTTGAAAGCAGCAATAAGATGTGGGAATTCCCTGATACTGAGTTGGAAATAGAAGTTTCAACTTTTGGGTCTGCTTACAACAGTTCTGCGAATGAACAGATTTATGTAAATGGCAACCCTTTTATTCTTCCTGATGCAGGCTATACTTGTAAAGATAATTCTATAAATATAGTGGTGTTTGATAGATATACCCTCAGTACCTACCTGCCTCTTAATCCAAATATTCCTGACCTTAATAATGGTAATACTTGTGGAAGAAGACCCCAAATGATTAATACTTTCACCAATGCACAAGTTGTAAATGGAGCTTTAGATAACCTGATCAATGCAGTTGATGATGGTGACCCGCTTGTATTATTCAATATTGGTACCCTAAACTTTGCCTCATGGCCAGCAGGTACACTCGCCAGACTAGAAGAGATCGGAATCTCCTCATCAGATATTACTTCTATGCAGAGTGGTGAGCCTTTTGTTTTTATCGGAAGGAAAAATACAGCAGCAGGTAGTGCAACAGTAATGAAAGCAGATACTGAAAGTGAGACGCCAGTTACAGAGCAGCTAATTACTTTGTCTGAAACTATCAATGGAAAACTAAGCAGCGGTAGTGTATTAAGTAAAAGAATAGGTCCGTCAAGTAAGTGGAATAGTTTGCGCTTGAAGATAAGTAATATTGAAGCTTCTGATGTGGTGAATTTAACCGTGATAGGCGAGACTGCCGAAGGCGTACAAAATACATTGATCAGTAATGCCGACTTTTCAGAGCAGATTGATTTATCCTCTATTAATGCTAGTCAGTATCCTTTCTTAAGATTACAGATAAACTTTGAAGACGTGATCAATCAGACGCCTGCCCAACTGGATTATTGGCTGATTGATAATGAAGGAGTACCCGAAGGAGTGCTGCTTTCTGCAAATAATTTTACCGAAAAGGTAAACAAGCAAGAAGGTGAGACACATACCATACCTTTTCAGTTCTATAATTTATCTGATAATAACTTTTCCGATTCATTACAAGTAGCTTACAGTTTATTCAATCAGGATAGCAGGCAGATATTGAGAGATACCTTAAAAATAGAGGCAGTAAACCCAGGAGATACCGTGAGCTTTGAGGTGCCAGTGAATACTTTGAATAATGTGGGAACCAGCAATCTTTCAGTAAATGTCAATCCACAGATTCAGTCAGAACAGTCATATAATAATAATGTACTGAGCATTCCTTCTTATATCGAAGTAACGGGCGATGAGCTGAATCCAATTATCGACGTGGCTTTTGATGGCTCCTATATTCTGGATGGTGATATCGTATCACCCAATCCTATGATCACCATAGAAATACGTGATGAGAATGCTTACCTACAGAAACAGGATACTACCGGGATAGATATTTTCTTAGGCAAAAACGAGGCTCCAGAAGCAACTGCCAGCGTCAGCAATGCGCGTACGACAGACACCCACATGAAGCGTATTCCGTTAAGCAGTGAAGAAGTAAGCTGGTCGCCAGCTGAGGGGGAGGAGCCTTTTAAGGTGAGTTTTCAACCCAGACAGCTGAAAGACGGATTATATACCCTTCGGGTACAGGCTGAGGATGCCAGCGGGAATACTTCAGGAACACAGCCCTACGAAATAAACTTTGAAATCATCAATGAATCTACCATCACTAATTTTTACCCTTATCCTAATCCTTTCTCTACCAGTACTCGCTTTGTATTTACGCTAACTGGTCAGGAAATACCCGATCAGGTCAAGGTGCAGATTATGACAGTGAGCGGAAAAGTAGTACGGGAGATTACGCAGGATGAGCTAGGGCCCATACGCATAGGTAATAATATTACAGATTATGCCTGGGATGGCAGGGACGAGTTTGGCGATGAGCTGGCCAATGGTGTTTATCTGTACAGGGTTATCGTAAGAAGCAATGGAAAAGCCATAGACCTAAGAGAAACTGCCGGGGATAAGGGCTTTAAAAATGGCTTTGGTAAAATGTATATTCTTAGGTAAGACAAGTCTATTGCATAGAAATGGCAGGGGCTTCAGCACTCTGGGAAACTTCAACATTTTCCAGGTCTATCCTAGATAGTTCTTCCACCTTTCCCTCTTCAAAAAGTGTTTCGTAGTCCTCAAGGTTAAACTCTTCCACCGTGCTTTCATAATTGATATAGTCTGCAAAGCGAATTCCTTCAATTTCCCTGACATTATAGGCTTCGCGGAAGCGGGTGCCGCCTTCATTTACATGAAAGGAATAAGCCAGGTAGTCCATCGTCTTGTCTTCCTGATGAATCCAGTAGATGTAAACGTCCTCGTGGTCAGTGCCTCCTCCCTCCTGGTCAAAAGTAACCCGGATTTCATCATAAGGCTCACTTTTAATCATTGTTTCTCCCAGAAGCTTTTTGTTAACGGCAGGGTCGTTCAGGAAATATGGTAAAAGGGCAAAGTACACTACTGAGTTCAATGAGTTTTTGAAAGCGATACTATCTTTAGCCGAAAGGTTTATTTTTTCTCCGTTTACTTCTCTGGTAAATCTCTGGTTGTTTAATACATCATGAACGCTGCCGATAGAGTCTTCAAAGAAACTTTCATATTGGTATTTCCCCTGATGCATGTCTACTTCAAAGTGCCTTTTTCTGAAGTCAAAGCTGATATGCGTATTTTCTAACTGATCTCCTCCATGCACGTCTATCGCCTGATCTATAATACCTTGCGCCTCATTCTGTCGGGTACTATCATCCTGAGTATTTTCCTGCTGAGTTTGGCAGGCATAAGAAAACAGAGAAAGTATAAAGAAGGCATAGACACTTTTTTTCATAAGATAAGCCATTAAGCATAGTGAGTTCTTAATTGCTTACGAAAATGAGGCAAGGGAGTTTGTCTATTGCGCCTTTAAGCCAGATTAGGAATATTGAGAGTAAAAGTAGTGCCTACCCTGGTTTTGGATTCTACAGAAATACTTCCTTTCAGTACACTGATTGTTTCTTTTACAATATAAAGCCCTATTCCGGAGCCATGCTTTTCGTTACTGGCCTTAAAGAACATGTCAAAAATCTTGGTCTGATGCTCAGGGGCGATACCAATGCCATTATCCTCAACTACTATGGTGGCGGCTTCAGGGCTTACGCTCACCTTTACGTGGATATAAGGTTGATCCACACTGGAACTTCTGTAGCGAATAGCATTTCCAATCAGGTTACTAAGGATAACAGAGAGACGACGGTAATCAGAGACAAAGGGTAGTGGAATATCGAAAGAGGAACTGAAATTAATAATATCCAAGCCCTCCATATAATTAAGGTTACTGATCGTCTCATCTACTAATTTTTCAAAATCAATAGCGTCGTGGGCCACTTCCATCCTGGAGTTGCGCGAATAATTGATAATATCCTGGATAAAACGGTCAAGGCGATTGATGCTGGTCTCCATCAGCTTAATGTAGATATCTTTTTCCTCAGGAGTATTCTCAAGCAAGGCAATGTTGATAAGGCCCAGTACAGAGGCAAGTGGGGCCCTAAGGTCATGAGAGGAACTATAAACAAAGCGGTCAAGTTCGGCGTTAGTCTTTTTCAGTTCTTCGTTTTGCTTTTCCAGCTGCTGCTCGTATTGTATTCTATGTGTAATGTCCTGAGCGGTGCCTACAGTTTGGATCACATTACCATGATCATCCCTTTTGAAAGGTTTGTCACGACTGGATAGCCATACCCAATGCCCGTCTTTATGCTGTACCCTGTATTCTGTTTCTACTACTTCCTCATCACTAACTTGCTTGATTTTTTCCTGGAAATTGTAGGCTACTTTCTGAAAGTCTTCAGGGTGTAGCTTTGTAAAAAGCTTTTCTGCTCCGTTCAATACATCTTCTACCTCATAGCCAAGCATATCCTTGATGTGATTGCTAAAATAAATGTAGTCACCTTTAGAAAAGTCAAACACATACAAGAGCTCTGGAGAAGTGTCAGCAATACTTTCTATGAAACGTTTACTTTCTATGATTTCTGTAGCGTAATTTTTCTCTTTGGTGATGTCTGTCGCGATAGCTACTATTACAGATTTTCCCATATAGTCTGAAGTATGCAGCTGGAGTCTCACAGGGTAGGTGGTGCCATCTTTTCTGTAATGAGAGGCCTCCAGAGTTATTTCCTGAATGTCTTGTGATACTAAAGGAGCAATAAGTTGGGGAAAAGACTTTTTAGAAAATTTCGGAGTGATGTCAATAGGGGTGTATTTTAATAACATATCCTTGGAATAACCAAGGTGAGCAATGGCAGCTTGATTGACGTATAAATATTGGAAGGTGTGAGCATCAAAAATGTAAAACTCATTAATAGAGTGATCCAGTATTTTACCTAAAGCTTCTTGTTGCTGTTCGGTCATAATTCATCAGAGGGTCTAAATAATATTTTTTCGCTTTAGCGTACTTTCAGAAGGTAAATAATAGCTAATGAAAATTAATCTTAGGATTTGTAAATATCCGCATTAAATATTGATTTAAAGGTATTTATTAAAACTTTATCTTAAATATTAAGTACCAAAGTCTTTATTTATTGCTGAAAATGGCTGTGATTTATGCTTGCATATGTTTTTATGCAATGAAATGTAGGTTGGAGCAGGCTGATTTTATAGGCTATATTTTGCTGACGTACTTAAAAATAAGCTAACGAAATTGCTACCCTATTAGTTGTCAGGCTATTCTCCTTGGATATTGTATATCTATATGCTTATCAAAAGGTTATTCTGATAAAAGTCAAACATATAAGCTTAAACTTAGTATTACATTAGTGCCTCAGTAACCTAGATTTTAATACTTTACTCCCCTATGTTTGCAATTACTATTTCACAAAAAAAACGCAAATACTCCTCAGTCCTTTGCATTGGTACAATTAGGTGGTAATATTGTGCCCTTACCTATGAGTAGCATTATTCAGGAAATTCGTTCGCCCATTGAGAGTGAAATGGGTATTTTTGAAAATAAGTTTCGTGATTTTATGAAGAGCAAGGTTTTGCTGCTTGATAAGATCATGGGCTTTATTGTCAGGCGTAAAGGAAAGCAACTGCGTCCTATGTTTGTTTTTCTTTCTGCAGGGCTTACCGGGCAAATCAGCGAAGCTACTCATAGAGGCGCAGCTCTGATAGAGCTTTTGCATACCGCTACACTGGTACATGATGATGTGGTAGATGATTCTAACTATCGCCGCGGCTTTTTTTCCATCAATGCATTGTGGAAAAATAAGATAGCAGTACTGGTAGGAGACTATCTGCTTTCAAGAGGTTTGCTCTTATCCGTAGAGCATAAGGATTTTCACCTGCTGGAGATTGTATCTAATGCAGTAAGAGAAATGAGTGAAGGCGAACTTTTGCAAATTGAAAAAGCACGTAATCTGGATATTACAGAAGAAGTGTACTATGAAATTATTCGTCAGAAAACAGCTTCACTGATTAGCTCATGTTGTGGAGTAGGAGCAAGCTCTACCGGCTCGGACCCTGAAACTGTCCAAAAGATGCTGAACTTCGGAGAAAAGGTAGGGATTGCATTTCAGATCAAAGATGACCTTTTTGACTATGGCAGTGCTGAAATAGGTAAGCCGGTAGGCATAGATATCAAAGAGAAAAAGATGACCTTGCCCCTGATTTATGCCCTTCAAAAAGCCTCCTGGCTGGAGAAAAAAAGGATCATCTACATTATCAAAAACCAAAGTGAAAAGTCGCGCAAGGTACATGAGGTGATTGATTTTGTAAAAGCATCAGGTGGTATTGAATATGCTACCGAGGCAATGCATTCCTATCATCGTCAGGCACAGGAAATTCTTAGTACATTTCCTGACTCAGAGTACAAACAGTCATTGACCCGCTTGGTAGAATATACCATTGAGCGAAAAAAGTAAGTATTCTATATTTATTTTACTTTATCTTATCCAGTAAAAAATACGCTGCTCAAAATAGGGTCTTTATACCTATAAAAATACAGGAAAATAGGTATTGTTGAAGGATTAAATGCTTGATAAGTTTGGGCTGTGCTTACAAACGGCCCCATACAATCTCTAAAGAAATATATTTCGCACCTGCTTTTTATGGTGGGAGTATATCCCATAAGTACCTCTCGCTTTAGCCGTGGGAGGAAGTTAGCGCTACTTAAGCATAGGACAAGCAATGTGATGCGCCTTGCTATTTTTTTTGTGGCTGTGCTTGTCTTTGGAATATTGACCAGCTTCCCTAAATCACCCTATGAGCCTGGACCGCCACTTCTATCAAAATTACATGACAACTGGCAGGCTGAGCCCGAGCGCATGACTAAAGATTGTAAAAAGCTGCCCTATCTGAATGAGCTTAGCATCAATATCAGGCCACTTAGCGATGATAAAGTCATTATCTATGCCAAGCCTTCTTCGGAAATAATGCCATCTTCACTGGTACTGCAGCTGCAACAAGCCGAAAATTTAATGGAAGGTAGGGTCTTCCGGGCAGTCCGGCAATCGGATAGTGTGGATTTTAATATGATACTATCTGAACGGAGCAACAAATTGACCTTAGCTTTTGCACTGGAGGACGGCCCTACTACCGGGGAGTATGTGCTCTCTTTTCTCCGCCATGAAGATAAAAGCAGTGATTTATTCTCCTATTAACTACTCTTTCTGAAAGAAGTGTAAGCCTTTCCTCAACATTAGTGCTTATATTTGACATTTTTAAGGTTTTTAGGAGTGAACTCCTTTCTGGAAATTATGAGTTGAGTTTTTATGAGAAATACACACACAATCTTATTCGGAATTATAAGCTTACTGTTTGTAGGAAATATTCTACCGGTACAAGCGCAAAGCGGCTACTGGCAACAAGGCGTAGAATACACCATGGAAGTGGATATGGATGTAGAAACGCATCAGTTTACAGGTACTCAAAATCTGGTATACTATAATAACTCACCGGATACGCTCCATCAGGTGTTCTATCATTTATACTTTAACGCTTTCCAGCCCGGAAGTATGATGGATGTGCGCTCCCGCACTATTGAAGATCCTGACAGCAGGGTGAGAGACCGCATATTGTATCTGGGAGAGGATGAAATCGGCTATCAGCGTATAGAATCTCTTCAGCAGGATGGTGATGATGTGGAATATGAAATGGTAGGTACTATTCTGGAAGTTAAGCTTAATGAACCTATTATGCCCAATAGCGAGGCTACCTTTGACATGGTATTTGAAGGCCAGGTGCCACTACAGGTTCGTCGTACCGGACGGGATAATGAAGAAGGTATTGATTACTCTATGGCGCAGTGGTATCCCAAAATGGCTGAGTATGATTATGAAGGCTGGCACGCCAATCCTTACATCGGAAGAGAGTTTCATGGGGTATGGGGAAGCTATGACGTAAAGATTTCTATTGACTCCTCTTATGTGATGGCAGCTACCGGCTATCTACAGAATCCGCAGGAGATCGGTCATGGCTATCAGGAAGAAGGAAAACGTGTGAGACGTCCTAATAGTAACAAACTTACTTACCACTTTACTGCCGATAATGTACACGACTTTATGTGGGCGGCTGATCCGGACTACGTACATACCATTGCGCAAGTGCCTGATGGACCTACCGTACACTTCTTCTACCAGCAGGACTCACTTACCCAAAACTGGAATGTACTGCCTGAGTATACCGTGAAAGCATTTCAATACATGAATGAGCACTTTGGCAAATATCCTTATGATAAATACTCTGTGGTACAAGGAGGTGATGGAGGGATGGAATACCCTATGGCTACTTTGATTACCGGACATCGTTCATTGCGCAGCCTGGTGGGTGTAACCGTACATGAGATGATCCACAGCTGGTATCAGGGTGTACTGGGCACTAATGAGAGCCTTTACCCCTGGATGGACGAAGGTTTTACTTCCTATGCTTCCAGCCGTACTATGGCGAATATCTTTGGTGGTAATCCTGATGATCCTCAAGTACATGCCAACTCGTATGCGGGTTATTTTAATCTTGCAGAATCTGGCAGAGAAGAGCCCATGACTACTCATTCTGACCATTACAGCACCAACTTTGCTTACGGAAGAGCTGCTTACTCCAAAGGAGCGGTATTTCTTGCACAGTTGAGCTACATCATTGGTGATGAAGTCTTTGAAAGGGGAATGAAGCGTTATTTTGAGGAGTGGAAATTCAAACATCCCAATCCTACTAATCTGAAGAGAATCATGGAAAAAGAGTCCAGTATTGAACTGGATTGGTACTTTGAATACTTTGTCAATACTACGCATACCATTGACTATGGCGTAAAATCAGTGGAAGACAGAGGGGCAACCACCCATGTAACCTTGGAGAGAGTAGATAAGATGCCTATGCCTTTGGATGTGCTGGTAACTTATGAAGGTGGTGAGCAAGAGCTATTCTATATTCCACTCCGTATCATGCGGGGAGAAAAAGAAAATGACACTGACTATGAACGTACTGTGTTAAAAGACTGGCCCTGGGTATTTCCTACTTATTTACTGCAAATTCCTCGTCCTCTTGATGAAATCAGCCAGATACAGATAGACCCATCTTACAGAATGGCGGATATTGATCGGTCTAACAACACCTATCCGGACATGGGAAATACCCGCTTTGGGGAAGAAGCAGAATAAAACATTTTAGTTACACAAAACATTAATTGAAGGCTGTAGTATTGCAGCCTTTTTTTATCCATAAACCTTTGATTATGCCTGAGTTGCCCGAAGTAGCCATGTGTCAGAAATACTTTCATCATACTGCCTTGCATAAAAAAGTGATAGATGTAGAAGTAGAAGATGAAAGGGTAATCCTATTGTCTGTAGAAAAGTTGCAAGAAGCATTAAGAGGAAATACTTTTGAAAGTACTGATCGGAAAGGAAAGCACCTCTTCATTAAGCTAAGCAGTGACCAGTACCTCAACATGCATTTTGGCATGACAGGCCGTCTCAAGTATTTTAAAGATAAAGAAGATACGCCTCGTTTTACCAAGGTGCTTTTTTCTCTGGATGATGGCTTTTACCTGGCATTCGTTTGTCCTCGTATTTTAGGTAGGGTAGGGATTACTGAGGAGATTGAAGCTTACAGTAAAAAGAAAAAGTTAGGTGAAGATGCGCTGAAGATCAGCCAGGAAAGCTTTATGAAAAAGATAGTTGGAAAAAAAGGACTGATCAAACCTCTGCTGATGAATCAACGAACTGTAGCAGGGCTGGGAAACTGGATTGTAGATGATATGCTTTATCAGAGTGCTATCCATCCTGAAACGCCTGCCAATCAGCTAAGTGAGGAAGAAATCAAACTGTTGTATGAGAAAATGCAGTATATCATTAAAACAGCTATTGAGATGGAAGCCCGCTACGATGATTTTCCCGGGCACTTTCTGATTACGCATCGTGAAGAAGGGGCGAAAAGTAATTTGTACAAGGGTAAAATTGAGAGATTAGTAGTAGGAGGAAGAGGAACTTATATCTGTCGGGAAGGTCAGGTATTGAAGTAAAAAGTTTTTAAGGCTTAATTAGACTTATGTTAAATAAGTATTTTTCTCAACCAACAGTCTTACAGTAGGTTTATAAAGTAAATTAAGATGTTTAACTAAAATAAGAAAGCCATGAAGACGATTGAGAAACTAAACAATAAAGACGTAGCACATTGCCCAATTTGTGACGCAAATGCAGTAGAACCTTGCCACGAACCAAAAACAGATGACTGTCCTCGTGGAGAAGATAGAAAGGTAGAAAAATAACAATATTCAAAAATAACGAAAACATAAAGGACTTCTGAAAAGGAGTCCTTTTTTGCTTTGGGGAAAAATATTAGATTTAGAAGATAACCTAAACTACAAATCTTATGAAAACAACCACTCAACAAATGAAGCAAGCTGTATTCTTACTACTAACTCTAGCCTTTTTATCAGCATGTGCCTCTTCTCGGCAAGCGGCGAATAGCCCGGTAGGTACCTGGGATTATGTCGTGAAAAATACCCCTTACGGAGATGTAGAGGGACAAATGATCATTGAGCAGGATGGTGATGGCTATGTCGGTGAGATTCGCTCACAGCAAGGCAATATCAATTTGAATAACGTTCAAATCAACGAAGGGCAGCTTACTTCCACCTTTATGATGGATGGCAACAATCTGGCTCTGGAAGGCGCTTTTGAAAAAGACTCTTTTACCGGGAAGGTAGCTGCAGGAAGCTACGACTCATATCCCATCACCGCCAGCAGGGCTTCTACTGGAGGGAGGTAGATTATTGTATTGTTATTGTAAGAACGTGATTGATCACGTTCTTACTTACATACTTTACTGATTTTCGTAATGCTGCTGAGAAGAAGTTTGTACTTCTCCTACTTCTTCAGCGTCATGCTCCTCTCCAAAGAATTTGTTTTGCATGACTAAGATAATGGCTACGCCAACAAAAATAGAAGCATCGGCAATGTTAAAGATAGGCCAGAGAGCCATGTAGTCACCGCCCCAGATAGGTACCCACTCAGCTACGCGGCCTTCCCAGATATCTACATAAAACATATCAATGACCTGTCCATGAAACCAGGGTGTAGCAGCATCATAGGGAGCATTGTCCAAAAGTACACCATAGAATGCGCTATCTACCACATTACCAATAGCTCCTCCCAGAATCAACGCTACTGACCACAAAAGCCCCTGGTGTACTCCCTTTTTAGCCAGCATATACAGATAGTAGCCAATACCTACCATCGCCAGCAGGCGGAAGACAGTAAGGATTAGCTTGCCATACTCAGAGCCGATCTGCATACCGAAGGCCATACCAGGGTTGAGGGTATAATGAAGCTTAAACCAATCTCCAAAGACCGGAATCTGCCCTACAACACCCATGTCCATATTGAAATGCACCAGCAACTTGACCGCATGATCAAGCAGAATGATGCCTAAACTCAACAGATAATACTTATAATACTTCACTGTTTGCGTGGTTTTATGAAAAGGCAATAGTGCCTTTCCAGTGTTAAGCTTCTATTTTAATACGTACTTGCTGATCGTCCAAATCCAACAAACTAGCATCCGCTAACTGAGCAGCATCCTGCTGATCAACAATGTTCAGGCTCAGGGCCTGGGTTTCAGTACAAATGTAATCTTTATGCAGTTGGATAGCTTCACTCATCAAGCTACCGTCACCATTTCCAATACTGATTTTGATCTTATCCTGCACTTCCAGCCCCATATCTTTACGTAAATTCTGGATACGGTTTACCAGATCACGGGCCAGACCTTCTTTCCTTAACTCATCCGTTACCGTAATGTCTAGCGCTACTGTAATATTTCCTTCTCTGGCTACTGACCAGCCCGGAATATCCTCAGATGTGATCTCCACATCTTCCACAGTGAGGGCAATAGTCTGATCAGAAAGAGCCAACTCATAATGATTTTCTCTTTCCAGCTGATTGATTTCTTCCTGCCCCATCTTAGCTACCGCAGCACTGATCTCCTTCATCTTAGGACCATACTGTTTGCCCAGTTTGCGGAAATTTGGCTTAATTTTCTTGACCAACACACCTGAGGCATCATCAATATACTCTATGTCTTTCACATTTACCTCAGACAAGATCAATTTTTCCATAGAGCTTAGTCTGTCTTTAAACTCATTGCTCAGCACCGGAATCAATATTTTAGATAACGGCTGACGCACCTTGATCGTATGTTGCTTGCGCAATGAATGCACCAGTGAAGAAGTAGTCTGAGCCATCTGCATTCTGGCTTCCAGTTCAGTATCCACAAACTTTTCATCTACCTGAGGGAAATCCGTAAGGTGAATGGAGTCAACTGCTTCCTTACCAGTGATATTGTTTAAGTCTTTGAATAATCTTTCAGTATAAAAAGGCGCTACCGGCGAAGCCAACTTGGCAATGGTTACCAAGCAGGTATAAAGTGTCTGATAAGCCGCTTGCTTGTCTTTGCCATATTCTCCCTGCCAGAAACGCTTACGGTTAAGCCTTACATACCAGTTACTCAGGTCATCAATGGTAAAGTCCTGAATCATGCGGGTGGCACGAGTCGGTTCATACTCATTGTATGCAGCTTCTACCTGCTTCACCATGCTGTTGAGCTTAGAGAGTATCCAGCGATCACTTTCGGTTCTTTCGGCAAGCGGTACATCTTCCTCAGCATAGGTAAAACCATCCAGGTTAGCATACAATGCAAAGAAAGAGTAGGTGTTCTGCAAAGTCCCGAAGAAACGGCGTTGCACTTCTTTTACGCCTTCCAGATCAAAACGCAGGTTGTCCCAGGGGTTAGCATTGGCAATCATGTACCAGCGCGTAGCATCCGGCCCATAGGTTTTCAGTGTCATAAAAGGATCTATGGCATTGCCCAGGCGTTTAGACATTTTGTTGCCATTTTTATCCAGTACCAGCCCGGTAGAGACCACATTTTTAAAAGCCACGCTATCGTACAGCATCCCAGCGATAGCGTGTAGGGTAAAGAACCATCCACGTGTCTGGTCAACGCCTTCCGAGATAAAATCCGCAGGGTAGTTGGCGTCAAAGATTTCCTGATTTTCAAAAGGATAATGCCACTGCGCATAAGGCATGGCACCAGAGTCAAACCATACGTCTATCAGGTCAGCTTCGCGCTGCATCTTCTCACCTTTTTCACTTACCAGCACAATATGGTCTACGTAAGGACGGTGCAGATCTTCTTTAGCCAGGGCCTCATTGTTTTGATCTACCAGTTCCGTATCACTGGCAAAAGCAGCATTGGCTTTAGCCACCTCTTCTTTTAATTCAGCAACAGATCCTATACATTTTTCTTCGCTGCCATCCTCAGTACGCCAGATAGGTAATGGAGTTCCCCAGTAACGCGAACGGCTCAGGTTCCAATCTACCAGATTTTCCAGCCAGTTACCAAAACGTCCGGTACCAGTAGATTCCGGCTTCCAGTTGATCGTCTTATTCAGCGCTATTAGTTGGTCCTTAAGCTCAGTAGTTCTGATGAACCAGGAATCCAGCGGATAATATAATACGGGCTTATCTGTACGCCAGCAGTGAGGATAGGAGTGGACGTATTTCTCTACTTTAAAAGCTTTGTTCTCTTCCTTCAGCTTGATGGCGATCTTAACATCGGTAGATTTATAGTCAGGATCTTCCTCGTCCTCATCATCATAATTCTTCACCGGCATATCGGCAAAGTCGGTGATCTCTGCTACAAAACGCCCCTTTTTGTTGACGATAGGTACATCGTTACCGTTTTCGTCTTTCACCATTATTCCCGGTATACCATGCTGCTCCAGTGTACGGAAGTCATCCGCACCAAAAGTCTTGGCAAGGTGTACCAGTCCGGAACCATCTTCGGTAGTCACAAAATCTCCGGCAATTACGGTGAAAGCAGGATCAGGCAGGGAAACATAAGGCATCAACTGCTCATACTTAGTTCCTACCAGTTTTTTACCAGGGAAAGTATCTACAATTTCGTAAGGGATTAATTTATCCCCCGGCTTATAATCCTCTACTTGGAGATCTTCGGCTTTAGGGTTGAAATAAGTATCCATCCTGTCTTTGGCCAGTATCACATTCACCGGAAGAAAGGTATAGGGGTTGAATGTTTTTACTTTTACATACTCAATCTTTTCACCTACGGCAATACCAGAGTTGGCAGGAAGTGTCCAGGGTGTAGTAGTCCAGGCCAGCAGATAATCATTCTCTGTGCCTTTGATCTTAAACTGACCAGTAAGAGAAGTATCTTTTACATCACGGTAACAACCCGGCTGGTTAAGCTCATGCGAACTTAGCCCAGTACCAGCGGCAGGAGAGTAAGGTTGTATGGTGTAGCCTTTATACAATAAACCCTTGTCGTAAAACTTTTTGAGCAGATGCCAGAGGGTTTCCATGTAATCCTTTTCAAAAGTGATGTAAGGATTATCCAAATCTACCCAATAGCCCATTTTCTGCGTAAGGTCATCCCACTGCCCTTTGTATTTCATGACAGCATCACGGCAGCGCTGATTGTACTCTTCTACAGAAATCTTTTTACCTATATCATCTTTGGTGATACCCAGTTCTTTTTCTACCTGTAGCTCAACGGGCAGACCATGGGTATCCCATCCGCCTTTACGTTTTACCTGAAATCCCTGCAAAGTCTTGAAGCGGCAGAAAATATCTTTGATGGTACGGGCCATCACATGGTGGATACCGGGGGTGCCATTGGCTGAAGGCGGCCCTTCATAGAAAGTAAATGTAGGCTTACCTTCACGGCTATCTACGGATTGTTGAAAAACTTTCTGCTCCTGCCAGTAGGCAAGTATCTCTTCCGCTATCTGAGCGTAATCAGGATTCTTATATTCTGGATATTTCACGCGCTGTGCATTCACTGTGTTCCTTTCTTTTTCGAATAATGCCGCAAAGTTATGATTTGATTCCTTTTTTATGCAATGCGAATCGATATAACAAGCATTTTATCGAAAAGATTTACGGAAGACAAGGCTTATACGTTGGCTTGAAGGATAAAGAATAGGTGAAGATAATCTTTAAGGTTGAAGGTAAGGGTTAATCACCTTTTACTGCATGGTCACCAGAATGAATTTTCATTTCTAGTCAATTTTCTCTTCGGTTCTCATTGCTCACCTCTTCATTTTGCCCATTATCGTTAGGACGCTCAATTTTCTCCAGGTCAATCTCTTCGTCCTCATCCTCCTGATAAAATTCGTCATAGTGCTCAATGAGATGAAACATTTCCTGCTCATGTTTTTTTACCAGTCCTTTACCATTGTCAAAAGCCATTAATAGGGCAGGAAGTACGGTAAGGTTGGTAAACATGGCAATTAATAAAGTAAGCGATGTCAAGATTCCCAGATACATGGTGCCTCCGAAGCTGGAGCCAGCAAAAATGATAAAACCAAAGAAAAGAATAATGGAAGTATAAATCATACTGGTACCGGTCTCCCGCAGACTTTTGCTGATAGCAATAGGTACAAAAGCTTTGTGCAACTTAAGCTCCTGTCGGTATTTGGCCAGAAAGTGGATAGAATCATCTACTGAGATACCGAATACGATGCTGAAAATGATGGCTGTACTGGGCTTGAGTGGGATACCTACAAAACCCATAATACCTGCAGTAATAATGAGCGGGATAAGATTAGGGACTAATGAGATAAGTATCATGCGGAAACTGCCGAACAGCATAGCCATAATCAGGGCGATCAGGCAGAATGCCAGCAACAGGCTTACCAGCAGATTGTCAATCAGGAACTCATTCCCTTTGGTAAAAAGCAGACTGGCTCCGGTGATGTTAATTTCTGTATTTTCACCATCAAAAATCTCTTCTGCCTTGGGACGTATCTTCTCGTTGATCAATGTTTTGATCTCGTTAGAACCTATATCGGCAATCTTGAGAGAGATACGGATTTGCTGTCCGGTACTGTCGCTGAAATTGCTGAGCAGGTCCATCTGAGCCGCCTCATTATTTTCACCAGTCTCTTCATCAGAAATAAGGCCCTGGGCCTGTGAGTTTTGTAAGTAGCGGAAAACAAAAGCTTTATCCCGGTTGTCTGGCAAGGCATAAAAGGCAGGGCTGTTATTGTAAAATGCCTGTCGGGCTGCTTTGATAAAGCCAACTACTGAAATAGGCTCAGATATCGCCGGCTGCTCAACCAGGTATTGCTGAAAGTTGTCTACTTTTTGGAGAGTAGGAATTCGGGTAATAGCTCTCTTTTGTTGCGTGTCTATGACCACCTCCAGTGGCATAATACCCGTAAAGTTATCCTCAAAAAATGCCAGGTCACGTTTGAGTTTACTGTCATTGGGCACATCATCTACCAGAAAAGAGACTGCTTCTATCTTAAGCATGCCAAAGGCAAAAATAATGACCACCACGATTGCTCCTACCATCACCCTGTACTTGTGGCGGTGTACTAGTAAGTCTAAAAGCGTAAGTGCTCTGTCTATCATTCTGAAACGCAGGTGCTTCAGTTGACGAGAGCTAGGCGGAGGTAAATATGAAAATACAGCAGGAATAAGAATGATACTCACAATAAAAGTAGCCAAAATATTGAGCCCCGCTACCAGACCGAATTCCTCCAGAATAACAATATCTGTAAAAATAAGTACCAAGAATCCAATGGCGGTCGTCACGTTAGTAATCAGCGTTGCCAGACCAATTTTTTCTATGATATTCGTCAGGGCTTTGATCTTATCGCCGTGCCGGTTGTATTCCTGATGGTATTTGTTGAGCAAATAGACACTATTCGGTATTCCGATAACTACTATAATAGGCGGCAGGAGACCGGATAGTACTGTGATGTCATAGTCAAAAAGGGCCAGCGTACCCATAGACCAGACGACCATAATGCCAATGATGATCAGCGGAAAAATGACCGCATCCCAGGAGCGAAAGAAAAGTAAGAGTATACAGGCAGTTACCAATACCGAAAGAATTAGGAAAATCTGTAACTCAGACTGCACCTTGGCATTCATAATGGTACGTACAAAAGGAATACCTGCATAGTGAAGCTCAATGCCGGTAATTTCAGAGAAGCTTTCGCCTAATTGCTGAATGTCGGGGATGAGTTGCTGCCGCTTGTCTGAGTTGAGCGTACTTTTTTCTATGGCAATCAGCATAAAAGTGGCGCCATTTTCTTCATTTATAAGCTGGCCACTATAAAACTTCTGATCATTAGCCTGCTGCAGGAGTGTATCTAGGCCAGCTTGATCGTTAGGGATTTCTGCAAATACCGGTTCTAACTCAAACCGCTTACTTTCTGTATTTTTGACCAGCTTTTGCATGCTGGGGAGCGAGAGCACATATTTGATTCCCGGAAGCTTGGCTACTTCATCGGTAAAATATTTGTATTTCTGAAAGTTATCCAGTTGATAAAGGGCACTGTCTCTGAGGCCAATTGCCAATACATTAGCATCTTCTCCGAACTGTTCTTTGAACTGATCATAGTAGACCATATCGGGATCGGAAGAAGGAACGGCTTCAATATAATCATAACTCACTTTCAGTTCCTGGGCTTTATAGCCCATAAATGCAGTGATGATGGCCAGAATAATCATCAGCCAGAGGCGATATTTGATGATTGTATGGGCTAGTTTAATCCACATGAAAGAAATACTAAGCGGGTAAATCTATATTTTAGAAGAATGCTATAATCAAACAAGAAAAAAGTCTAATTGATTAAGAAAATCCAATAATTCTTATTTCTCTATAAATGAAATACGTAAAGCAAATGTTATTGATTTTCAAATAGTTCTGCTGATTTAAATAAATATATCTTTGCCTGAAAGCAGACTGAGGATAAATTCATCTCAATAAGCTACTATTTTTAGGGGGTCCTGGTTCAACAATGATACCAATATACTGTATAATCGCGGGATTTCGCGCTTGAAAGCTACTGGCCGCTCAAAGAAATTTTCTACAGCTACTGCAAAAAACTCTTTCTTATTTGTAGCTGCATAACTTCGCAAAAAGTTATGCTTATGTTCTCGTATCTGCTCGCTAATGATAGCCGCCTCCCCCAGAAACGCTTCCCAGGTTTCTTTGTGCAGAAAATCATATTCGTCATTTTCTATCAGGTTTTCCAATTCCAGCGCATGTGCCATTTCATGCAAGCCAAGGTTATAAGAATCATCTGGAATCCGGTAACCTTTCAGAAAACTCTTCCAGGAAAATACTATCGCCTGAGCTTTGGGATTAACCTCACCCTTATGCATCTTTTTGTTGACGGTAGAAAAATAATAATCCGGATAAATGATAATTCTTTTGAAGAATTGCAGGCATATATCCGGTAGTCCAAAGGTAAGCTGCACGGCTGATGCCGCGATCAGTACTTTCATCTCCGGCGTCACGATTTTAAACAGGCGGGGAACGAAAGTCTTACGAGCGATAAAAAGCTGCACTCTTTGAAGAAACTTCTGCTTATCCTGCTCTCTCAGGGCCTGATAATAAACAAAGTGCTGGTTGAGTATTTTGCGTATTTGATCTTCTGGGACCTGTGATATCGCGGCTCTGCGAAATTTTATGTACTGGTACAAAAGGTAAGCGCCCACCAAGATGAGCGCTATGACCATACCTATAAGAAAAGCATTGATATCTAAAGCTTCCGGCTGCTGATTATTCACAAAACTTAGGCTAACTGCTCAAAAATTCGTTTCATAGAAGTTGCTTCCAGCAATCTGTTTTTGAGTTCTGGAATAGCTATACGTTCCTGCTCAGTGCTGTCCCTATGACGGATGGTTACCGTATTGTCTTCCTTAGTCTGATGATCTACCGCAATGCAGAAAGGCGTTCCGATCAGGTCCTGACGGGTGTAGCGTTTACCAATGGCTGCACTTTCATCATAAGTCACCTTAAGGTCCATTTTCAGGTCTTCATAAATAGAAGTAGCGATCTCCGGCAGGCCATCTTTTTTCACCAGTGGTAGAATGGCTGCTTTTACGGGAGCCAGGGCCGGATGTATTTTCAGGTAAATTCTGGTTTTCTCATTGCCTTTGGCATCCACGCCGCTATCTTCCGTATACGCTTCGCACATCATCATCAGGAAAAGGCGATCGGCACCGATAGAAGTCTCTATGACATAAGGAATGTAGTTTTTGCCTACTTCCGGATCAAAGTATTGCATCTTTTTGCCCGACAATTCCTGATGGCTTTTCAGGTCAAAATCCGTGCGGGAGTGGATTCCTTCTACTTCTTTAAAACCGAAAGGGAAAAGATACTCTATATCTATAGCCGCATTGGCGTAGTGGGCCAGTTTCTCATGCTCATGTATGCGCAGCTTTTCGGGTTCCAATCCCAAAGCCTCATGCCATTTGATACGGATAGATTTCCAGTGATCAAACCACTGCATTTCTTCACCGGGGCGGACAAAAAATTGCATCTCCATCTGTTCGAACTCACGCATACGGAAGATAAACTGACGGGCCACAATCTCATTACGAAAAGCCTTACCAATCTGGGCGATGCCGAAAGGCACCTTCTGCCGGGCAGTCTTCTGTACATTCAGAAAGTTGACAAAGATACCCTGAGCAGTCTCAGGACGCAGGTAAATGGTATTAGAATCCTCAGCTACCGAGCCTACTTTGGTAGAAAACATCAGGTTAAACTGACGCACATCGGTCCAGTTGGCAGTATCTGAAATGGGGCAGCGAATATCATATTCCACAATCAGGTCATGCAGGCCTTTCAGGTCTTCGGCTTCCAGCAGGCTATTCATTTTCTTCAGCAGCAGATGAGCCGTTTTGATTTCTCCTTCCGCTTCCAGGCGTGCAGCATAGTCTTCTACCAGATTATCTGCCCGGTAACGCTTCTTGGAGTCCTTGTTATCAATCATCGGATCGTTGAAGCTGTCTACGTGACCAGAAGCTTTCCAGGTTTGAGGCTGCATAAAGATGGCGGCATCAAGGCCTACAATATTATCATTTAGACGAGTCATAGCCTGCCACCATGCCTGCTTAAGATTATTTTTCAGCTCTACGCCAAAAGGGCCGTAGTCGTATACAGCCTGTAATCCGTCGTAAATCTCACTGGAAGGATAAACAAATCCATATTCTTTCGCATGGGCGATCACTTTCTTCAGGGAGTTTTCCGGCTCCCGGCCCTGCGGTGCTACATTACTTTTGTCTGCGGTATCTTTTGCCATAAGCGCAAAGATAGGGCAGTATGCAGCGGAATTACAAGATTAAGAGGAAAGCTTTTTGCGAACGATTACTTATTCTGGGCGAAGTTTACTTTGGCAAAAATATCAGAAAGAGCAAGCTCAGCATCTAAGGTAGGTAGTTTGATGCTACTTTCTAAGCCTTGCGCCTCACTTAAAGTCCACAGTTGAGATGCGGAATTTTTGGTAAATATCTCTACTAATGGTTTGTCTTGCGAAACTAGTACATAGCATTGCAGGCTCTCATTAGTGCGGTAAGCTTGAAATTTATCACCCCGATCGTAGCCCTCAGTACTTTCCGAAAGAACCTCTATAATAAGATGAGGATTAGTAATCACATCCTGATGTTTATCCGTTGCTTTAGCCTCTCCTTTGATAACTACCACATCAGGGTAGAAGTAGCTTTCTTTTTTGGCATTGTAGACTTTTAGGTCATTGGAATGTACTGTAAAATCTTGATGCTGAATTAAATTTCCAATTAATCTGATCAAGTTACTACAAATAATAGTGTGGGGTATACTGGCTCCGGACATAGGTATAATAATTCCGTCTAAGTACTCATGCTTAGTTTCGCTTGTTCGCTCCGCAGCCAGATAGTCCGCGGCAGATACTTTCTCAACAATAGCTTCTGCTTCCATAATGACAAAAAATTAGCTGTTCCAACAATATACGAAAAAACGTGATCGCATGGTCAGAACAGCCTGGGTTGTTTTCTCCAATACTTAAGAGAGCTTATTCGTACTGCTCCTCGTAATATTTTTTGTAATCACCGGAAGTGATGTGCTGGAGCCATTTCTCATTGGCCAGGTACCAGTCTACTGTTTTTTCCAGCCCTTCCTCAAACTGTAGGGAAGGTTCCCAACCCAGTTCGTTCATCAGTTTGCTGGCGTCAATGGCATAGCGCAAATCATGACCGGCACGGTCTTTCACGAAAGTGATGAGCTTTTCTGATTCGCCTTCGGCTCTGCCCAGCTTTTTATCCATAATTTTGCAAAGCAGGCGAACAATGTCAATGTTTTTCCACTCATTGAATCCTCCTATATTATAAGTATCCCCTACTTTACCTTTGTGGAAGATGACGTCAATGGCGCGGGCATGGTCTTCAACATACAACCAGTCGCGTACATTCTCGCCTTTTCCATAAATTGGAAGTGGCTTTTTATTCTGAATATTGTTGATACAGAGGGGAATTAGCTTTTCTGGAAAGTGATAAGGGCCATAGTTGTTAGAACAGTTGCTCACAATGACCGGCATATTGTAAGTATTATGGTATGCTCTTACAAAGTGGTCAGAACTAGCCTTGGAGGCAGAATAAGGAGATTTAGGATCATAAGAAGTGTCTTCTACAAAGAAACCTCCATTGTCAAGTGATCCATATACTTCGTCAGTAGAAATATGATAGAAAAGATGCTTGTCCATATCATCCTTCCAGATATTTTTCGCAGCATTAAGCAGATTTACGGTTCCTACTACATTGGTAGTAATAAAAGCCATAGGGTCCTTGATGGAGCGATCTACGTGCGACTCTGCTGCCAGATGAATTACCGCGTCAAATTTAGTCTCTTCAAAAAAGTTGTTGATGAAATTAGCATCGCTTATGTCTCCACGGACGAATGTATAATTAGGCTTATCTTCTATATCCATCAGGTTTTCCAGGTTACCGGCATAAGTAAGTTTGTCAAGATTATAAATCCTGTATTCAGGATATTTATTTACAAATAGCCTAACAACGTGTGAGCCGATAAAACCCGCACCACCGGTAATGAGTATTTTTTTTGAGGTATTCATAATTTTTGCGATAATTGAGAAAGAGCAAATGTATCCTTTTTTCCTATTATTTCATATTTAAATACAATGCTTGCTCATATTGTGGGTTTTAGTAATAAGATTTTTCCGTTTTCTAGAGTATAAGTTCAGATTCATCTCTTGTACTTGGCACAATCATCGTGCAAATTGGTAATATTGCTGCTTATAATAAGTTGCGCTTCACATAAGTTTAAGAGGTAGAACTAACAATTAGTTTAATGAAAATTAAGACTCTTATATTTTTTATACTCATAACATTGGTATTCACTGCCTGCAGTTCTGATTACGTGCCCAAGCCCAAAGGCTATAACCGGATCAACCTGCCTCCTCATGCGTATGTTAGTTTAGCTGATACTTTACCTTATCAGTTTGAGTTTTCCAAATATGCCGAAGTGCATGAAGATACCAGCTATAATGCTGAACCTTACTGGCTCAATGTGTACTATCCTGAGCATCAGGCCAGCATACAGCTTACCTACAAAGATATTAATAACAGCGAAGAGAAACTGGAAACCCTTTTGGAAGACTCTTACCGTCTTACTGCCAATCATCAAATCAAAGCAGCGGCGATTGAAGAAAGAGTGCTGGGTACACCCAGCGGTAAGCGAGCGCTGGTAGCAGAGTTGAAAGGAGAAGTACCCAGTCAATTCCAATTTTATATTACCGACTCTATTGACCATTTTTTACGGGGAGCATTATATTTTCGTACCGCTACTAAAAACGATTCTCTTGCTCCAGTGATTGAGTATATCAAAGTAGACATGATTCATATGTTGAATACTTTACAATGGGAAGGAGAGCAGATTAGCGGATAGACGCATGGCTAATTATTTTGACACCAAAATAGAATTTCTCAAAGGCGTAGGAGAACGTATTGCCAAACTGCTCAGAGAAGAGTTGCAAGTCTCTACCTTCGGCGATCTTTTACAGCATTATCCCTTCCGGCATGAGGATCGTTCGCAATTTCATCAGATCAGTGAGGTGCATGAAAATATGCCCTACATCCAACTGATAGGAAAGATACAGCGTGTGGAAACAGTGGGTGCTGGCAGTAAAAAACGCTTGGTGGCCTATTTTAGTGATGGTACAGGTATTTTAGAGCTGGTATGGTTTCAGGGAGCCAAGTGGGTAGCTTCCAATTTAAAAACACAGACAGATTATGTAGTATTTGGCAAACCCAATCGTTTTGGCAGTAAATTCAGCATTGCTCACCCCGAGATGGAAGTTTATATTCCTGGTCAGCAGGAAGCCAAACCACTACAGCCGGTATATGCTACTACCGAAAAGCTTAAGCGTGGTCGCGTGGATAGTAAAGCCATTGCCAAACTGCAAAAGCGTCTGATAGAAAGCGCTTATGAACGCATTCCAGAAACACTTCCCCAATATCTCATTGAACAGTATCGCCTCATTTCCAAACGCGATGCAATGCGTCACATACATTTTCCCGAAGACATAGAATGGCTGGAGAAGGCCCGCTTCCGCCTGAAGTTTGAAGAGCTGTTTTATGTGCAGCTACGCATTCTCAAGCTAAAGCTTTCCAAAATGGAGAAGTCTCCCGGGCAGTTGTTGGGAGATACTCAACTGGTACATACCTTTTATGAAAAACACCTGCCTTTTGATCTTACTGATGCGCAAAAGAAGGTGATTCGTGAGATTTTTGGAGACTTACGTTCCGGCAAGCAGATGAACCGACTGCTTCAGGGAGATGTAGGGAGCGGTAAAACCATTGTAGCGTTTATTTGTATGCTCATAGCCATCGGTAGTGGGGCGCAGGTAGCCATGATGGCCCCTACGGAAATCCTCGCTGAGCAGCATTTTCGTGGATTAAAAGATTTTACCAGACAACTGGGCCTTCATATTGCTTTGCTTACCGGATCTTCCAAAACCAAAGAACGCCGCATCATTGACCGCATGCTTAGAGATGGTGACTTGCATATACTGGTAGGGACGCACGCTTTGCTGGAAGAGCATGTACAGTTTAAGAATCTGGGCTTGTCTATTGTGGATGAGCAGCACCGTTTTGGTGTAGCCCAGCGGGCCAAACTGTGGCAGAAGAATGAGCGTTTTGACCCCCACGTTTTGGTGATGACTGCTACGCCTATTCCCCGTACTCTAGCCATGACACTATATGGAGATCTGGATGTATCGGTGATTGATGAATTACCTGCCGGAAGAAAACCCATTAAAACGGTGCATCGTTATGAGAAAAACCGCCTGGCAGTATTCGGTTTTATTCGTGAGCAGGTAAACTTAGGCCGGCAAATTTATATTGTTTACCCACTCATTGAAGAGTCCGAGAAGCTAGATCTCAAACATCTGGAGGATGGCTACGAATCAGTGCGTCGTGCCTTTCCGGACCTTCCCATTAGTGTAGTGCATGGTCGTATGAAGCCTGCTGATAAAGACTTTGAGATGCAGCGTTTTGTAGAGGGCAAGACAAAAATCATGGTGGCAACTACCGTTATAGAAGTAGGCGTAAACGTGCCCAATGCCTCTGTGATGATTATCGAGAATGCGGAGCGCTTTGGCCTGGCCCAGCTGCATCAGCTGAGAGGTAGGGTAGGGCGCGGGGCAGAACAATCATACTGTATCTTAATGACAGAGTACAAACTCAGCAAGGAAAGTAAAGTTAGATTGAATACAATGGTACGTACCAATGATGGTTTTGAAGTCTCTGAAGTTGATTTGAAATTGCGTGGCCCGGGAGACATTGAGGGTACGCAACAGAGTGGTGTACTTGATCTGCTGGTTGCTGACATTACGAAAGATGGTAAAATCTTGCAGGAAGCTCGTGTGTCAGCCATGTCTATTCTGGATAAAGACCCTGAACTTATCTCCACCGAACATCAGCCTATCAAAAACCATATTTACTCTCTAAGGCAAGACTCAACAAACTGGAGTAAAATCAGTTAAGAATAAGGTTACTGAAATGACAGAATTATTTGTAAAGTTGATGTTAATTAAACATAATCTAACAAAAGCTTAATTTCAGTGGAAGCTCACTAACAAAAGACTTGTTTGATTAGGTTTTAAGTAAAAAGTGTGATTTTTTTTAAAATTTTTCAAAAAAATATTCACACGAAAGTATTTACGAATATCATAATGGAAAACTTATTTTGCTCCTCTTTTTAAAATATTATCAATAATTATTGCCGAGGGGCTTTTTAGCTTCAAAAAACTGCCTTTAATATCTCCTGTTTCATCCACAGAATCATCTGCCAGTGATGGAATTATCTTTTAAAAAGTGCTATTAATTAAGTATATTACTCGTTTCCAAAATAATATTTTGAGAGGCGCATAATTGTAATATATGCTACTGAAATAGAATATTATGAGTGTTTTAGAGAAATGTTTCTCCAGAATATGATCATAGTATTAAAATCACCAAAATAATATTTTGATTTTTGTTTACAAAGCAAAATAAAAAATAAATAGCAGAATTTACCACTAATCTTTGAGCTGAATGAAAGATTCTCGACAACAAACCCTATACTCTCCAGAGTTTGAACATGATGCATGTGGCATTGGCTTCGTGGCTAATCTTAAAGGAAAAAAGTCACATCAGATTGTTGAAGATGCCATTATCATGTTGCAGAACATGGAACACCGGGGAGCTTGTGGTTGTGAACCTGATACGGGTGACGGTGCAGGTATTCTGGTACAAAAACCTCATGAGTTTTTCCAGGAAGAGCTTAAACGTCAAAATGTTACCCTTCCGGGTTTTGATAACTACGGAGTGGCCATGATTTTCTTTCCCCTGGATGAAAACAAAAGGGCCGAATGCCACCGCTTATGGGAAGAAACTGCCGATCAACTCGGATTTGAGTTGATAGCTACCCGTAAAGTGCCTACTAATAACCATAGCCTGGGCCGTTCTGCAAAACTGGTTGAACACCACGTAGAGCAGGCTTTTCTCCGCCTGAAAGATCGTAGCGTCAAAGATCCTATGGTACTGGAGCGCCGCCTTTTTGTGCTCAAAAATTTTGTGTCCCATACTATACATAAGCAGGTAGAGGGTACAGAGGATAGATTCTACATTGCTTCTTGTTCTTATAATACTATAGTATATAAGGGCCAGCTTACTACCTTCCAGGTACGTCCTTATTATACTGACCTGCAAAAACCTAACTTCAAGACAGCACTTGCCTTAGTACACTCCAGGTTCTCTACCAATACCTTTCCTAAGTGGAAACTGGCTCAACCCTTCCGTTTCATTGCCCACAATGGTGAGATCAATACCATCCGCGGTAATGTGAACTGGATGCGCTCTAAAGAAGCATTGTTAAAGTCTACTCTATTTACGGATGAAGAGCTTGACCTGATTCTTCCAATCTGTGATGCCTCTTTCTCCGATTCCGCCAACCTGGATAATATTGTTGAGCTACTTTACCTGGGAGGACGTTCACTTCCCCACGTCATGATGATGCTGATTCCAGAAGCCTGGCAGGACAATGACCTGATGGAAGACCCCAAAAAGGCTTTCTACGAATACCATGCATCTATGATGGAGCCCTGGGATGGTCCGGCATCTATCTGCTTTACCGATGGTAAAATGGTAGGCGCTACATTGGATAGAAATGGTCTTCGTCCTTCTCGCTACTTACTTACCGAGGATGATAAGTTAGTAATGTCTTCTGAAGCAGGTGCCTTGCCTGTAAATGAGTCAAAAGTAATACTTAAAGGTCGTTTGCAGCCCGGTCGTATGTTTGTGGCTAACCTGGAAGAAGGTCGTATCATTAGTGATGAGGAAATCAAAGGAGAAATATGCTCACAGAAGCCTTATCGTGAATGGCTTAATGATCATAAATATTTCCTGGAAAATCTTCCTGAACCTCAGCATCTGAACGGACAGGATAAGAAGGCTTCAGACGAACTTCCTCTGCTTACCCGTCAAATGACTTTAGGGTATACTACTGAAGATCTCAAAGCAGTACTGGCTCCCATGGTAAGTGCGGGTAAGGAACCTATAGGTTCAATGGGTATTGATACTCCACTGGCGGTACTTTCCGACCATAGCCAGCATCTGGCGCATTACTTTAAGCAGTTATTTGCGCAAGTAAGTAATCCTCCGATTGATCCGATTCGTGAGCGTTTGGTCATGTCGCTGTTTACCAGTGTAGGAGGTATGAAAAACATACTGGATGAAACGCCTGAGCATGCACGCCAGATCAATATGCTTCAGCCGGTGCTCACCAACAGCGATCTGAAAAAGTTAAAATATATCCAGCTTCCCGGATTTAAGACACATACCATTGACGCTACTTTTAGTGCAAAAGGAGCAGCCGGTGAACTGGAAGCAGCGATTGATCGCATCAATGAGGAGGCAGAAAAAGCCGTGCGGGAGGGTGCCAACATTATTATTATCTCCGATCGTAATTTTGATCGTGAGAAAGCGCCTATTCCATCATTACTGGCTACCGGAGCTATTCACCATCATTTGATCCGAAATGGGCTTCGTTCAGAAGCTGGTTTGGTAGTTGAAGCAGGTGATATACGCGAGACACATCATGTGGCTACGCTAGTAGGTTATGGAGCGCATGCTGTGAATCCCTATCTGGCTTTTGAGACCTTAAGTGGCCTTAAAGCACAGAAACTCATTCACGGAGAGTATACCCCCGAGAAACTGCAGAAGCAGTTTATCAAAGCGGTGAACATGGGCTTGCTGAAGATTTTCTCAAAGATGGGTATATCTACCCTCCAATCTTATCAGGGGGCGCAGATTTTTGAAGCCCTGGGAGTGAGCAAGAAAGTAGTAGATAAGTGCTTTGCCGGTACTATGACCCGTATTGAAGGAGTGGATTTTGACGATATTGCTAAAGAAACTTTAGTACGTCATCGTATGGCCTTCCCTGAAGAGCCTCAGGAATCCCTCAAACTGGAAGTTGGAGGAGTATACCAGTGGAAACGTAGAGGTGAACGCCATATGTTTAATCCTCAAACCATTCACTTATTACAAAATTCAACTCGTAAAAACGATTATCAACAGTATAAGCAATATGCTAAACTTATAAATGACCAGGCAGAAAAAGCCAATACGTTAAGGGGACTGATGGAGTTCAAAAGCAATCGGAAATCTATTCCGATTGAAGAAGTAGAGTCTAAAGAAAGTATTTTTAAGCGTTTTGCTACAGGGGCGATGTCTTTTGGATCTATCTCACACGAAGCACATTCTACCCTGGCTATTGCTATGAACCGCATTGGTGGAAAAAGTAATAGTGGAGAAGGGGGAGAAGATGAAATCCGTTTTGAGCGTAAGCCTAATGGTGACTGGGAACGCTCAGCCATCAAACAGGTGGCTTCAGGCCGTTTTGGAGTGACCAGCCATTATCTGTCTAATGCAAATGAACTGCAGATTAAAATGGCACAGGGTGCCAAGCCCGGTGAAGGCGGTCAGCTTCCTGGTCACAAGGTGGACGATTGGATCGGTCGTGTTCGTCACTCTACTCCTGGTGTAGGTTTGATTTCACCGCCGCCTCACCACGACATTTATTCTATTGAGGATTTGGCACAGCTGATCTACGATCTGAAAAATACTAATCGCGAAGCACGCATTAACGTGAAGTTGGTAGCATCTTCTGGAGTAGGTACTATTGCGGCAGGTGTATCCAAAGCACATGCTGATGTGGTATTGATCTCTGGCCATGATGGGGGTACAGGAGCTTCTCCTATCAGCTCTATCCGTCACGCAGGACTTCCCTGGGAGCTTGGCCTTTCTGAAACTCATCAGACTCTGGTAAAGAATAATCTGCGTAGCCGTATCACCGTGCAGACTGATGGACAGATCAAAACCGGCCGTGATATCGCTGTAGCTATTTTACTGGGAGCAGAAGAGTTTGGAGTGTCAACTGCCGCGTTGGTCACCGAAGGCTGTATCATGATGCGTAAGTGCCATCTGAATACCTGCCCGGTTGGGGTAGCTACGCAAGACCCTGAGCTGAGAGCACTCTTCACAGGAAAGCCTGAACATGTGGTGAATCTCTTTACCTTCCTGGCAGAAGAACTTAGAGAGATTATGGCAGAGCTTGGTTTCCGTACGGTTAACGAAATGGTTGGCCAGGTAGATTGTCTGAAAGTGCGTGACAATATTGATCATTGGAAGCTGAAAAAACTGGACCTGAGTCGTATACTTGCTAAAGAAGAAGTGCCTGCTCATGTAGGTATTTACAAGCAGCAGGAGCAGGACCATGGTATAGAAGAAGTGCTGGATTGGGAGTTAGTCAAAGCTGCCCGACCAGCTTTGGAGAATGCAGAGCCTGTTCGTTCGCAATTTAAGCTGATCAATACCAATCGTACTGTAGGAGCATTATTGTCCAATGAGGTTTCCAAAAAATTTGGTAAGCCAGGACTTCCTGCCGGAACTATTAATTTCAAATTCAAAGGTTCGGCCGGACAGAGCTTTGCTGCTTTTACCGCTCCGGGAATTCGCTTTGAACTGGAAGGTGAGGCCAACGACTATTTTGGAAAAGGCCTCTCTGGGAGTGAGCTTGTCATTTATCCTCATAAAGAGTCTAAATACGTACCAGAAGATAATATGATCATTGGTAATGTGGCTTTCTACGGGGCTACTTCCGGTGATGCCTATATCAGAGGTATGGCCGGTGAGCGTTTCTGTGTAAGAAACTCCGGTGTTCGTGCTGTAGTAGAAGGAATTGGTGATCATGGCTGTGAGTATATGACCGGGGGAGTAGTAGTTGTGCTGGGCAAAACCGGGCGTAACTTTGCCGCGGGTATGAGTGGAGGAATGGCTTTTGTTTATGATCCTGAGGACAACTTTAATAAACACTGCAACAAAGAGCTGGTAGACCTGGAACAACTGGATGTGGAAGATCAAATCATGATCAAGGGTATGATTAGTCGTCACAAGCAGTACACCGGCAGTACAGTAGCGGCTGCGATCCTGGAGAATTGGGAAGAAAGCTTACAGCATTTTATTAAGGTAATGCCTACCGAATTCAAAGCTGTACTTAAACGCAAAAAAGAAGCACAGGAATTATCTGAGAACGAGGACATTAAACAGAAAGCAGCCTCTAAAGTCTAAACCTAAAAACTTAAGAAACATGGGAAAACCGACAGGTTTTAAAGAATATAATCGTGAATTACCTAAAACTCGTGATCCCAAAGAAAGGATCAACGACTATAATGAGCTTTATCTGGAGTTTAGTGACGAAAAATCACAGCAACAGGCAGCTCGCTGTATGGATTGTGGTATTCCTTTCTGCCATAATGGATGCCCTTTAGGTAATAATATACCTGAATTTAATGATGCTGCCTACCAAGGCAACTGGAAGCTGGCGATAGAGATTCTGCATTCTACCAACAATTTCCCCGAGTTTACCGGGCGGATTTGTCCAGCTCCCTGTGAGGCTTCTTGTGTATTGGGTATCAACAAGCCTCCGGTAGCCATTGAGCATATAGAGAAAACAATTGCTGAAAAGGCTTTTGAACTTGGCTATATCAAGCCTAATCCTCCTAAGGAAAGAACAGGTAAAAAAGTAGCTGTAGTAGGATCAGGACCTGCGGGACTAGGTGCTGCTGCACAGCTCAACAAGGCAGGCCATACAGTAACTGTTTTTGAGAAAGATAACAACCCCGGAGGTCTGCTGCGCTATGGTATTCCTGACTTCAAGCTGGAAAAATGGGTGATAGAACGCCGTACAGAAATTATGGAAGCTGAAGGTGTCACCTTCAAGACAGGTGTACATGTAGGCAAAGATGTTACAGCGCAGCAGCTTGATGATGAGTTTGATGCTATTGTCTTCTGTACGGGTGCCGGTATTCCACGTGATCTTCCCATCCCTGGCAGAGAGCTGAATGGTATTCACTTTGCCATGGAATTTCTGACGCAGCAAAATAAGCGAGTCTCTGGGGATGCCTATGGTGAAAACAATGAAATATTCGCTACGGATAAGAATGTAATTGTGATTGGTGGAGGAGATACCGGTTCTGACTGTGTAGGAACTTCCAACCGCCATAGAGCTAAGTCAGTAACGCAGATAGAATTGATGAGCAAGCCTCCCAATGAGCGTGGCGAGAATGACCCCTGGCCCCTCTGGCCCATGGTTCTACGTACTTCCTCTTCTCATGAAGAAGGCGTAAATAGAGATTGGGCAGTCTTGACCAAGGAATTTATAGGAGATGGAGACGGTAATCTTAAGGCTATCAAAGTGGTAAAGATTGAGTGGAAGGTAAACGAAGAGGGAAGAACTTACTTTGAGGAAATCCCGGGTACAGAAGAAGATCTTCCTTGTGAACTGGCTTTGCTGGCAATTGGGTTCTTACATACCGATCCTACCGGAGCTATTGAACAATTATCTCTGGAGCGTGATCCGAGAGGTAATATTCTGGCTGAAGAAGGAAAATATCAGACCAGTAACCCTAAAGTATTTGCAGCCGGAGATGCTCGCCGCGGCCAATCATTGGTGGTGTGGGCGATTTCAGAAGGCCGTGAGGCAGCGCGCGAAGTAGACAAGTATCTGATGGGGCATACAGAGCTTGAATCAAAAGATGATTCTTTCCTCAATGTAGCCAGCTTTGGTTAAGTTTTACTTACACAAAGAATAAACATAAAGCTTTTCCTCTTCAGGAAAAGCTTTTTTTGTGCAAAAAACCAAAAACTCTCAGCAAAAAATGTTTAGGCAAGCGGGAAAAAACGCCACTTGCTAACAAATCTTACCGTTAGGAGTTCTGCATACAGTATAAATTCAGTCGTTGTTTATTCAACTTTTATCCCAACATATACTGTATGGCAGTGCAGAAAGAGCAGAGTACGTATGATTATATTATTGCCGGATGCGGAGGAGCCGGATTGAGTTTAGCTTATTATCTCAGTCAGAGCAAAATACTTAACCATAAAAGAGTGCTCCTGCTTGATGCTGAAGAAAAAAACAGTAATGACAGAAGCTGGTGCTTTTGGGCTAAAGATTCTCCTATCAAAGCCTTTGTACCCCAAAGAAAGTGGAAGTACCTTCAGTTGAGCGAGGGAAATGGCGTACGGAAGCATAGTATTGCCCCTTTTCATTATTATTATACTGCAGGAAAAGACTTTTACAGAGAGATAAAGTCAATACTCAAACAGCATCAAAATTTTAGCTTTGAGCAGGTTTCAGTTAAAAAGATAGAAAATTGCGAGAAGGGGGTAAGGGTAGTTACCAATGAAAAAACCTATGAAGGTCACTGGGCTTTCAGTAGTTTACCTGCAAGTATCCCGGATACATCACTGGTAACCAAACAAAGGTTTAGAGGATGGTTTATAAGGACTTCAGCAGCTGAGTTTGAACAGAAAGCAGTACGACTCATGGATTTCAGGACCACCCAAAAAAATGGGGCAGCTTTTTTCTATCTGCTTCCATTTACTGCGCATGAGGCATTGGTAGAGTATACAGTAATCTCCAATCAGGCACTGGCAGTAGCAGATTATGAGCAGGAGCTGAAAAGGTATATAGATCAGGAACTACAGATCAAAAACTTTGAGATCACACAGACTGAACAGGGAGTTATCCCTATGACGAACTATCATTTTCCGAGACAGCGTGGAGAACATATTATGTATATTGGTACTAGAGGAGGTATGACCAAGGCTACCACTGGCTTTACTTTTAAAAATATGCTAAACGATGCCCGGCACATTGTCAGGAACCTTGAAAGCAAAGGGCATCCCTTTTATGAAAAAAGGGTTCCAACCCGCTTTCGGTTTTATGACACTCTGCTTTTGCAGATACTAAAATTTTATCCTAAGGAAGGGAAATATATTTTTGAAAATCTCTTTGAGAAAAACAGTACTGCCAAAATATTACGCTTTCTGGATGAAAAAACCAGCTTATGGGAGGAGGCTACTATGTTTATGAAGCTACCCTGGAAACCCTTTCTCCGTGCGCTATGGCAGTATTATATAGCGCCATCACGTAGGGATAAAATGAGCTGGAAGCATATCAAAGCACCCTATTATGCAACTGAGCAGTCCCAAAAAGCTCAATAGCTTTCTCCTGAGCAGCACGCTTATTAGTTTAGTCATTTTGTACTTTGTGCAAGAAATTCCATTTGTATGGCAGTTAAGTATTTTTGTACTACTTATGCTTGCCACTGGTATTCCGCATGGGGCAGTAGATCATATTGTTTTTCAGCATGTTGAAGAGCGGTCAGGAAAGGTAAAAATAAGTTATATCCGCTTTTTTCTCTTTTATCTGGGCATTATCGCAGGCTATGCATTGCTTTGGATTTTACTGCCCCAATTTTGCCTCCTTGTTTTTCTGCTCATGTCTTTTTACCACTTCGGACAGTCACAACTTTATTATATCAGGTGGGAGGAAAAAAGCATATTCAAAATACTGCTTTATGTAAGCTGGGGCTGTTTAATCATCGGAGAGATCATTTTTTTTAATTACGAAGCCAGTGCTAAAGTATTGGAAGGAATAGTAGTATTGCCCGAAATGATTAATCCCTCTGAGATAAAATTTATTATTCTCGTACTTGGCCTGCTTACACTTGGCATACTAACCGTTGCCAGGCTACAGCACCGTCTGAGTAGTGTGCAGTTAGCATTTGAAATATGCAGTATTATTCTGTTGACAGCTCTTTTTCATCTGGCTCCTCTCTTGATTGCATTTGCAATCTATTTTGGGTTATGGCACTCTCTCAAAGCCATACAGGCCGAGCTCATACATTTTGGGCAGCAATGCAGTATGGCTTGGTTTTATCGTAAGGCATGGCCCTTTTCGGCACTAAGTTTTGTTGGCATAGGCTTACTTTTCCTGATAGCTGGCCAGTTGGAGGCATACATTTCATATTACATGCTTTTTTTTATTGCCATATCAGTGCTTACTATGCCTCATATGTATTACATGCAAAAACTCTATCAAAACCCGGATAAGCAGGAGCAGTAGGCCTTATTAGAGTTTAGCCTGTACTTGATATGTGAAAGCGTCTAAATAATATAAACCAATAAATGTGAGAATAAGAAGGTATAAAATTGGCCAGAATAAATTACTTTGATCCAATAAAATGATTGTGAATGCTACAGCTTAATTTGCCATTATACCTATTGCTATTATCGCTTCATACGAGTGTTGCTCTGGCTCAGATCACTCCCATCAAAATCCATGAAGGCATACGTGATCTGGGGCCTTGTGAGCCTTCTATCGCCATCAATCCTAACAATACCGACCAGATTGTGGCGGGAAGTGTGCTGGACAATGTTTATTATTCGGAAGATGGAGGCCTGACCTGGCAGATACAATCTCTAAACTCGCCTTACGGAGTTTGGGGAGACCCCTGTATTATCGCTGATTACGATAATAACTTTCATTACTTTCACCTTTCAAATCCTGGGGGCAAAGGCTGGCGTACTGCCGATCTGCTGGACCGTATTGTAGCACAGAAGTCTACTGATGGAGGTAAGACCTGGACCGGAGGAACGAGTATCGGTTATCATGATAAGCGGCACGATCAGGATAAAGAATGGGCTACAGTAAATCCGCAAAATAATTATCTTTATGTCAGTTGGACAGAGTTTGACAAATACGAAAGCACACGCCCGAAGGACAGTACCTATATTTTGTTTTCCAAATCTACCGACAAGGGAGAAAGCTGGAGCGAGGCTATCCGTATCAATCAGAAAGCAGGCAACTGCCTGGATGATGATCTGACAGTAGAAGGAGCCGTGCCTGCGGTAGGCCCTAAAGGTGAGATTTATATAGCCTGGGCGTTCAACGATACCATTTTTTTTGATCGCTCTGAAGATGATGGACAAAGTTGGTTAGCTCAAGACAAAGTGGTTGCTAGTCAGCCCGGAGGGTGGACATTTGAAGTGCCAGGGCTTGAACGTTGTAATGGCTTACCTGTCACCGCCTGCGATCTTAGCCAGGGAGAGCATCGGGGCACTGTTTATGTCAATTGGGTAGATTTGAGAAACGGAGAAGAAGATGCAGACGTCTGGATTGCCAAATCTACCGATGGAGGAGAGCATTGGTCAGAGCCAATCAGGGTGAATGACGATGAAGCAGGTCATCATCAGTTTTTTACCTGGATGACAGTAGACCCCGTAAGTGGCTACGTATATGTCGTTTTTTATGACAGGCGAAATACCGAAGGCAACGATACAGATGTGTACCTGGCCTGCTCCAAAGATGGTGGCGAGACTTTTACCAATATCAAACTTACAGAAAATCCCTTTTTGCTGGAAGAGAAGGCATTCTTTGGAGACTATACTAATATTGCGGCTTACGATGGTATCATTTACCCAATATGGACTCAGATAGACGGCAAGAAACTAAGCGTCTGGACAGTAAGAATCAGGGAGGACGAATTAAAATAAAGACTTCTTATGGAGTAATGAGTTTTACTTCTGGAAAATAGGTGCGATATCTGGCAGTGTCTCTTGTAATAATGCTATGATGCGCCATTTGAGCGTGAGCTCCTATGTAGAAATCAGGCATGGGGTGAATCTTATTCCCTTTGTTTTTTCGGGAAGACAAAAAAACTTTGCCAGTCAAAAAAAGAGCCTGGTATGGAATCTCTTCCCATGATAAAAACATAACCTTTATCACCTCATCCAGATCAGCTTGTTGGGCATAACCTATTGAAATCTCAGTGTATATTATCGGATTGATAAGTAATTCACCTTCCAGGCTGTGCTGATCCAGAAGACTTTGTGAGGTGTCCGCCCATTGAGGATCATCTGTAAGTATATCTAATAAAATACAAGAGTCTATCAAGTATGCCATGTTAATGATCTCCCCGGGTCATATGCATAATTTCTTCAGTACTTAAACCTGTATTGGCAGAACCTCTAACCTGGCTAAAGCGACTTTCTTTCATCTCTTTAAGTTGTAATACAACTTCTCCCCGTTCATTCTCAATGAACTCAACCTTACTTCCGGGCCGAATTCCCAGCTTCTCCCGGATTTTTCTTGGAATCGTCACCTGCCCCTTAACTGTCACCTGCATAAAAAGTAATACTTGATTTATGCTAAAGTATTACTTTTTCGTAGCTTGCGCAACTAATGATTTTTCAGCACTTATGAGAAGAACTATACTACACTACTTTACTTTAATCTTATCTTTGGTCATAGTACATGTAAATGTATTCGCCCAAATTCCTACGCCCGCTGAGTTTCTTGGCTATGAACTGGGAGAGCGCTTTACACCTCACCATCGGGTGATTGATTATTTTGAGTTGATCGCCGAAGAAGTGCCTAATATTTCATTGACCCAGTACGGAGAAACTAATGAATACCGGCCTTTAGTGGTTGCTTTTATCAGTTCTCAGGAGAATTTTGATCGTCTGGAAGATATCCGTAAGGCCAATCTCGCCAGAGCAGGTTTGCTGGAAGATGCAGAAAGTGGCTTTGAGGATATTGCCCTTGTATGGCTGAGCTACAATGTACACGGAAATGAGTCAGTCTCTACCGAAGCCTCTATGCAGGTGCTTTATGATCTGGCTAATAAAAATAACACTCAGTCTCAGGAATGGTTGGAAAATACAGTAGTAATGATTGACCCCTGCATTAATCCTGATGGAAGAGAGCGCTACGTAAGCTGGTACCTACAGAAAGTAGGTTCTCCCAACAATCCTTCTCCCGATGCCTGGGAGCACAATGAACCATGGCCGGGTGGTCGTGCCAACCATTATCTGTTTGACCTGAACCGCGACTGGGCATGGCTCACCCAAAAAGAAAGCCGAGAGCGATTAGATATTTACAACCAGTGGCTGCCTCACGTGCATACCGACTTTCATGAGCAGGGTGTCAACAGTCCTTATTATTTTGCGCCAGCAGCTGAGCCTTTTCATGCACTGATTACAGACTGGCAAAGAGATTTTCAGACGCAGATTGGAGAAAATAACGCGCGCTACTTTGACGAGGAAGGCTGGCTTTACTTTACCAAAGAGCGATTTGACCTGTTGTATCCCAGCTATGGAGATACTTATCCTACCTATAATGGCGCTATCGGGATGACTTATGAGCAGGGTGGATCCGGTAGAGCAGGATTAGCAGTGCTTACCGAAGAAGGTGATACGCTGACCCTCACCGATAGAATTGCGCACCATGTTACCACCAGTCTTTCTACCATTGAAATAAGTGCCAATAATGCCTCTAAGGTGGTAGAAGAGTTTGATAGCTTTTTTGAGCAAGCTGTGAACAACCCTCCCGGAACATACAAATCATTTGTTATCAAAAAATCGGATAATGAAGACAAGTGGGAGAAACTGCAAAATCTGTTGAATACCCATGAAATTGAGTATTTTATCAGTAATAATGGCCGTAACCTATCGGGATTCAACTACCAGAGTGGTGGTAGCGAAAGCTTCAGGCTGGAATCAGGAGATATGATTTTATCCGTTTATCAGCCCAAATCCGTCTTATTACAGGTTTTGTTTGAACCTGAAGCGGAACTGTCAGATTCTATTACCTACGACATTACTGCCTGGTCTATTCCTTATGCTTATGATTTGCAGGCTTATGCCCTTACCTCCAGAGTGAGTGAGGGAGAGGCTCCTGAGCAAAGTGAATTTGAGCCAATAGCCGTTCAGGAAAATGCTTATGCTTATGTAGCGCCTTGGAAAAGCGTAGAAGATGTAAAATTCCTTTCCAAAGTGATTCAGGCCGGAGTGAGGGCGCGCTATGCTGGCTATGCATTTACGGTAAACGGACAAAGCTTTCCGGCGGGCGCCATCATCATGACCAGGGCCAATAATGAAGATATGGGTGAGGATTTTGATGAAGCAGTGGTAGAGATTGCCAATGAATTGCAGCAAAATGTAGTAGGCATATCTACCGGTTTTGTAAGCAGCGGTTATGATCTGGGTTCGGGAGAAGTCCACTACATTGACCCTCCCAAAGTTCTGCTGCTTGGTGGAGAAGGAACTTCTTCGCTGGCTTTTGGAGAGGCCTGGTACTTCTTTGAACAGGATATTGAATATCCGGTGACCGTAGTGGATACCAAAGACATCGGTGACATTGACCTGACCGACTATAATACCTTAATCCTGCCCAATGGGAGCTATAATGATATCTTAAGTAAGTTTGCCTTGGAGGAATGGATTAGTCAGGGTGGAAAAGTAATCGCATTGGAGGGGGCACTTTCCTATTTTGAAGGCACCGAAGGCTATGGTTTGTCAGAATATGCTAGTGAGCAGGATAGACAACGCATAGAAAGTCAGGAAGTAGCTATATCTGAAAGTAACAGGTTGGCTTCTTATGCCCAAAGAGAGCGTCGCGATATTAGCAGCTATATTTCAGGAGGTATTTTCAAATTACAATTGGACAATACGCATCCACTGGCTTTGGGTTATCCTGATTATTATTATACCCTTAAGCGTGGCAATGAGCGCTACGGTTATCTGGAAAATGGCTGGAACGTAGGAGTAATCCGGGATCAGGATGCGCTGGTGAGTGGTTTTGCCGGCAAAAATATTCTACAAAAGCTACCGGAATCCTTGGTGTTTGGTGTAGAAAACAAAGGCGCTGGAGAACTGGTATATATGGTTGATAACCCTCTCTTTCGGGCTTTCTGGTATAATGGCAAACTAATGTTTGGCAATGCCCTCTTTTTAGTAGGACAGAATTAGACATTCTGCATTGAAAACAGTCTTGCGTTATATTCAATAAGTTTTCTTCCAAAAGAGGAAATGAAATAGTGGTAAAATTATGACAAACAAAAAGCTTTTACCACTATGAAACATATTTTCAGTATCAGTTTGTTGATCTTCTGCTGTCTTTTGATAGCTTGTGAAGAGGATGTGGAAGAAGGATTGAGCGCCCCTCAATTAGAGGCCAGAGGTGTTCAGGCAGATCGTTTTACTTTTGCAATTACGATAGAAGAAGATGGTGTAAATGGTCGCTTTTATTATCTGGTGCAGACCACTGACAAAGCTAAGCCCAGTGCTCAAGAAATTAAAGGAAGTCAGTATGCCACCAGCTTTGATCTGAACGGAGCTGATTTCAGAACAGCAAGTATGAGTAGCCTTTCCTCAAAAACTAATTACACTGTCTATGCTACCGTAGCCCTTGGAGATCGGCTTAGCCAGGTAGCGAGTTTGCAGGTAACTACGCAATAGTTTATCAGCTAAAATATTATTCAAGGAGTACAGCAAACTTCCTGCTCATAAGGAGAGTTCATTGCTGTACTCTTTTTTATTACTTGCCAGATAAGAAATATCTCAGCTTACTTGCTGTAAACAGGTGATACTGAAAGATTTCAAAGCAAAGCATAATTGTCAAACCCTCATAATTTGCTCTTTCAGCGAGTAAGCAATGGCCAGTACATCTTTTTTCGACTCCTCGTCAATATTGTGCTTATCCAGCGTTTTCATGATATCGTCTGTCGCTGCCATATATTCAGCTTCACTGATATTCATGCCTCGGTGGGTAGTTTCCATATCCCGGCCGGTGTATGCTTCTTCTCCACCACTTCCGGCACAGAAAAATTCTACCAGATGTCCTTTGATCTTCTTCAGGTTTTCAGGGTCTTCTTTATAAGGTAAAAAACGAACCTGAATGAGCGGGTTTTGCATATGTGCTTCTACAATATCATCAATCAATGCGGTAATCCCTTTCCTACCGCCTAATCTTTCATAAAGGCTTACTTGTGTTGTCGTTTCCATAATACTTAGATTTTTGGTTCAACATGTTCATTCTGCTGTGATACCAAAAGTATCAGGAAACGTATCCTTAGTTTGACACATTCCATTCAAAAAATAGTAATCCTGATTCAGCACAGTGTATAAAAAGTGCTAAGCGATAGCATGAGCATAGTCTGAGGGTAAAATATCAAAGCGTTTCTGAAAGCACTTGGAAAAGTAGGAGAGACTATTGAAACCAGTATCGTAAGCGATTTCTGAAATATTTCCACTTTGCTGCTCTATCAACTGAAGCGCTCTCTTCAGGCGGTATTCTTTAATTAAGTCATTAGGGGAATAACCGCTAATTGCGGTAGTTTTTCTGTACAATTGCGGCTTACTGATGCCCATATGTTTGCTAAATGCTTCTACATCAAAATCAGCAGTACAGGCACTGCTTTCCATAAGGTCCATCGTCTGATTCAGAAAATTTTCATCCGAAGGACTGAGGGGAGATAATGTCTTTTCTTCGGTCTGGATGTTTAATTTTTGGGCGTTGTACAACTCACTGACTAGTGAAGCAACTGCAACCTGTCCTGTATGGAGAGTAAAACATAAACGTTTAGCCAACTTTACGGTATCGCCAAAAAATCCATCGCTTCCGGATGTTGAGACTGGAACTCCCGCACTAAGTCCTATACGGGTATAAATTTTATGTTTAGTATTGGTGGCATTATGCTCTTTAAAACACTGCTGAATGGCCAGCGCACACAAAACTGACTGGGTAACTGAAGCGAAGGAAGCTATAAAACAGTTTTCATTGTGTTCTACCTTGAGCCCATTGTGTTTGCTTAATTCACTTTCCAGCGTTTCTTTTATAGTATTCAAAGCACCAACAGCTTCCTGATTACCGGTTTTTTTTTGAATCTGAATGACTTCATCCAGACCAATCACCATGATACTTCTGAAGGCCGGATCATTGATGATCAGGTTCGTGGCATTTTGTTCTTCGGGGTCCTCAATCCTGCCCAGGAAAGCTTCTACCACTTTGGGTTCAACCTCTATGATTTGATTAGGGATGAGGCCATGTGCATGGTCATGTAGCTTCTGGACAGAAGCTTCGCCTGGTGCTTCTATGAGACAAAAAGCCATACCCCTTTCTTCGTCAAACCAATAGGTCAACGCCCGGCAGTCGTAATTGCTTTGTATTTTCAAATCTTCCTGATGTGCTTCGGCAACATCTCTGGCGGTAACTCCTGGCACATCATGACGGTCCATGAAAATAGGCATGAGAAAGAATTTTTTGGTGCCACTGTTTATATTAAAATAAAGAATTTATTACCCTAAATCAAGGTGTCTGGCTTTCGTTTCCGAACCTCTGACTGTATGAGTCATGAGTTGCAGCAACTCATTTTCACAAACACATTCTTATCAATGAAGAAAATAAGGACCGTGTTTTTATTTCCAACCTAGTTGAGCTGGCCCAATGATGGAAACAGTTTATCTGTATACCTTAAATGTACATGCTCCAGCTAGCACAGAACATGTAGTTAGGGTAAAGTTTTTCCTTGTTTAAAGTCTAACGATTTCGTCCTTTAAAGAATAAACAATTGCGAGCATGTCTTTTTTCGACTCCTCGTCAATATTGTGCTTATCCAGTGTTTTCATGATATCGTCTGTAGCTGCCATATATTCAGCTTCGCTGACATTCATACCTTTATGCGTAGTAATCATATCTCGGCCAGTGTATTGCTCATTTCCGCCGCTTCCGGCACAGACAAAATCTACAAGGTGACCTTTAATTTTCTCCAGGTTTTCCGGATCATCCTTAAGTGGTAAATACCGGGCCTGAATCTGAGGATTACGCATATGGGCATCTACAATATCATCTGCCAGGGCGGTAATACCCTCTCTTCCGCCTAATCTTTCGTACAAGCTTTTTTGTGTTGTGCTTTCCATACTAATTTTAGTTTTTGTGAAACATATTTACTAATCTGTTACCTCAAATGTAGTAGGAAACAAAAGCTTGCTTTGACTCATTCTATTCAAAGAATTGTAATTCTGATTCAAATAAATGGTAAATGACTTATACTGTCAGCAATCCTCCTAAAACAGTAGAAGGAACAAAGTGTTATATTTTCTAATTCAGCTTAATGACTTTTAATACAACAGGCTAGATTAATAGCACTATAGTTAAGCACCTATACATTTTTCAATGCAACCTAACATGAAAGAAATCTCTCTTGAGGTCAATGGGCAGAAATACAGCCTGCAAATAGATGACCCTGCTACTCCTTTACTGTATGTGCTGCGTAACCAATTGGCACTTAATGGGCCAAAGTACGGCTGCGGACTTGAACAGTGTGGTTCCTGTATGGTATTGGTTGAGGGTAAGGCAATGCCTACCTGCCGTATGCCTGTCTCAGCGGCAGCGAACAAGAAAATTACTACCCTTGAAGGACTGATTGACGAAAAGGACAATCTGCATCCGGTACAGCAGGCTTTTGTGGAGCAGCAGGCCGCTCAATGTGGATATTGCCTGAATGGTATGGTCATCTCAGCTGTTGCCCTGCTGGAAGAGAACAATAATCCAGATGATACGGCCATTCGTGAGGGTATGGAGCGGGTGCTGTGCCGATGCAGTATCCAACCCAGAGTGATGCGAGCTATCCGTTCTGCCGCCCAAAACATGAATCCCTAAAATGAGCCTGTCTATGAAAACGTCTATCTCAGAAAAGAAACAGACTTCCAAATCACGTAGAAATTTTCTTAAGGCTACTGGCTGCCTTACCATTGCATTTCCGATGTGGACAAGCTGTGGGTTAGCTGCTGGAGAAGAAGGCCCTTTGCTGAATAATGATTTACCTCGTAGCATCTCCCAAAATCCTCATATTAATGCCTGGCTGCAAGTACTTGAAGATGGTACAATCCAGGTATATACCGGAAAAATAGAACTAGGGCAGGGCATACGCACCGCTATAGGACAAGTAGCTGCTGAAGAATTGAACACTAAGCCTGAGCTGATAAAAGTACATCTGGTAGAAACAGGCGTGACGCCTGATGAAGGCTATACCGCGGGTAGTGGGTCTATCGTTAACAGTGCCATGTCGGTGCGTTATGCCGCGGCTGCTGCCCGTGCAAAATTACTGGAGATAGCAGCCCGGGAAATGGGAGTAGGTGCTGAAACATTAGAAGTAGAAGACGGAAAAATACTCCATAATGGCAAGCCTAGAATGAGCTTTGCCGAATTGCTGAAAGGTAAACAACTGGAAGACGAGGTAAAGGCTTCGGTGGCATTAAAACCTAAGAAAGAACATAAGTGGGTAGGCACGGCCTTTCCCCGTCAGGGTATCAGCCGGATGGTAAGAGGAGAAGAAGTTTACGTACAGGACTTACGTTTTCCTGGTATGGTACACGCCCGTAGTATCCGACCTAAAGCATATCAGGCGACTTTAGAAAGTTTTGACGAAGAAGGGTTGAGGAAAGAGGTCAAAGGATTACTCAAAGTGGTGGTTAATGGCAGCTTTCTGGGGGTAATCACCGAAGATGAATATCAGGCGGTTAAGGCTCAGGAATTTTTGCAAAGAAATTCACAATGGTCAGAAGCTCCGGCATTACCTGCCGACCAACCTCTGGATGAATATTTGAAGAGTCTGTCCGCCAGAAAAGAAAGTGTTGAAAACAAAGGAAATTTTGATTCCAGTGGTAAGGCTATAAAAGCCAGCTATTTTAAACCCTATATCATGCATGCCTCTATTGGGCCTTCTTGCGCAGTGGCTTTGTATGATCAGGGAGAGTTGTATATCTGGTCACATAGTCAGGGTGTATACCCTTTGCGGGGCTCTCTGGTAGAAGTAGTAGGATTATCTGCGGAAAAAATCCATATCAAAGGAGTGCCGGGTTCGGGATGTTATGGACATAATGGCGCAGACGATGCCGCAGCAGATGCTGCCCTGATGGCCATGGCTTATCCCGGTAAACATATCAGATTGCAATGGTCCAGAGAGGATGAACATGGCTGGGAGCCTTACGGTACAGCTATGATCATAGAGCCTTCAGCAAGGCTGGATCCGTCAGGAAGAATAAAGCAGTGGCAATGTGAGCTTTGGTCAGATTCGCATAGTACGCGTCCGGGTGGCGATCCGGGAAATCTGATGACTGCACATTATCTGAAGAAGCCTTTCCCTCGTACTTCTTATGGCTACAGCGGTGGTGGATATCGTAATTCACAACCTTACTATAGCATTCCTAATCTGAAGATAGACGCAAACTTCTTTGAGGGGCCCTTGCGAGTGTCTTCGCTTAGAGGCTTGGGAGCTTATGCCAATATTTTTGCCATAGAATCTTTTATGGATGAGCTGGCGGAAGAGGCAGGTAAAGATCCGTTGGAGTTTCGCCTGATGCACTCAGAAGATGAAAGAGCTATAGCCGTGATGAAAAAGCTGGGGGAGATGATCAAAGATCAGGAAGTAAATCAAAATGAAGGCATTGGCTACGCATTTTCACGCTACAAAAATTCCGCTTCTTACTGTGCCGTAGCAGCCAAAGTAAAAGTGGACAAAAGCAATGGAAAGGTGCAGGTACAACATATGTGGGGTGTAATAGATGCCGGAGAAGTCATTAATCTGGATGGCTTGAAAAACCAGACCGAAGGAGGTATGGTACAATCAGCCAGTTGGGCATTGAAAGAAAAAGTCAAATTTGACCAGCAGCATGTAAATAGCCTTAATTGGGGCACATATCCCATATTTCATTTTAGCGATGTGCCTTTGGTGGAAGTAGCAGTCATTGACCAACCCTATGAAGAACCCCTGGGGGCGGGAGAAGCTGCGCAGGGACCGTCTACCGCAGCCATTGCCAATGCCGTTTACAAAGCCTGTGGCAAGCGGGTACGCCACTTACCAATTAGCCCTGAGAAGGTGAGGGGGTAAGTCTTTTAAGTAATAAAAAAAGAATAAAGCCTGCTGATTCGCAGGCTTTATATTTATTTACCAATATTCAGATCCTTTTTCATATTACCGATGTAGTTGGATAAGGCATCTTCCCAGCTTTCATCAGCATCCCATGGATTACCCAAATACACATCCCCGGTATAAATATGCTTGATATAATATTTGTAAACCGGAGCTTTGGCCGGGATATGGCGCATTTTGATATTACCACCATTTTGTTGAAGTGTTACATAATCTGTCTCGGACGGATCAACTTCATACCCCAGCATTTCCTTAACATTCTCACCTGTAGTATGCATACGCAGCAGTATAAACTGATAGCCATCCTGACGGATTTTGTCTTCGTCAGTGGTAGGGTCTACCAATGCATACTCATAAGGATAATCATTCATAATCTCCTTAAGAGTCAAATTATTACGCTTTACGTTTTTGTTATTCTTCTCAATTTCTTTTTCCAGGTTTTTATTGGCATTGCCTCCCGGACGATTGGCAGGTATGGTAGCTTCTTCAAACTGAGGCACAGCCAACTTATCCAGTTTTAAGTCCTGAGCAAAACCTTGGGCTCTTCTTCCCTTGATGATATTACCTGCTCCGGTAAAGAATTCAGGCTGGTCAGCAATCAAATGGTTTTGTGAGGCCATTCCACTTTTGCGTATGTCCCTGTCAAACTGCTTGAATAGCTTTTCCGTATCTTTGGCTACTTCTTTGTAAGCTGCCTGTCCGTGAGAGATAAACGAGCTCTCTTCGTTAAAATCCGTAATCAGTATAGCAAAGCGTTCAGCATCTTTGCCGGCAATTTTGAGCTGTACCTGGCTTAAGAGGATAATATTTTCAATCTGTCGGCTTTTGAGTTCTTCTGCCAGTTTAATGGAAGCGTCCTTACCGGCCTCAACATCGCCCAGGTTATAATAAGCTACCGCATCAATACCCACACTTTTGAAAACCTGATGCCCTTCCCTGGCCAGTGCCTGCCAGTCGCCACGGAGCGAAGTGCCAGACTTTACCGGGACATCCACAAAAACCACAGATTTGGTATGCAGCAGGTTATCAGGCAAATTGTTGTTATAATCCAAAAAACGCAATCCTGCCGGAAACACCATATCTTCTTCCTGCGCCATCAGGGGCAGAAGCGTGATACAGCAAAGAATGAAAGATAAGTATGCTCTTTTCATAAGCTCAGTATTTATTTATCAGAACGCTAAGTAAAGGGCATTTAGTGAATAAAAATTCCTTTTTTGTCTGGAGCTTAAGCAGATGTAACAAAAAATGCGGAATGATGAAAATAAAAAAGCCACAAACTTAATGCTTGCGGCTTATGGGTATAATTGGACAAAACTATCGGTTAGGAGGACCTTCGCCTCTTCTTCTCTCACCGAATTTCTGTAAAATCATACGGTGAAAATCGGCTTCCGCTTTGAATAACTGCAAAACCTGCGTAGGCGTCAGCACATCCTGATACTGCTGGACTGCGTCTTTTTCTAAGGCAAGCTGATCCTCCTTCAGCGCAAAGTACTGGTCCAACTTAGCCTGTGCTTCATCCTCTGTCAGTTCGCTGGTATTCATGTTCCTGCGCATCTCAAATTCTTTTCTTCTCAGTTCACGCTCTTTTTCACTGAGCTGATTATAGATCGGCCAGAATTTCTGTGCGGTTTCAGGAGTGAGAGATAAACGTTCAGTAATATGTGCGATCTTCGCACTTTCCAGTTTTTCTCTTCCTCCGGGGCCAGGCCCTTGCGCCTGTGCACTGCTGCTCATCCAGCATGTGAGCAGCATCACTGCCATTAGTGGCTTAAAAATACTCTTCAATGTATTCCACTTCATATGCATAATCTTCAAGAGGTATGTTATAATTGTCTAATTCGTTCAAAAGTAATTCCTGCTGTTCTTCTTCTGTGAGCGTAAGCTCCAAAGTACTGACTTCTGCATTCATCTGGAGGTAATCTATGATTTCATCTTCAGAGATTGAGGCCAACAATTGTTCTACATTTTGCTCAGCAGCTATGGTCTCAGTAGGCTGGTCTGTTAGCTGGAAGAAGAATATGCCTCCTGTCAGAAGGAGCAGAACCGAGGCTGCTGCGGCATAAGTCCATTGCGGAAGAGTAAAGCTTTTTTTCTCCTGCTTTTCCTGCTGTATTCTTTCCTGAATGCGCCCGGGCAAAGCTTCAAAATAGCCATCCGGGGTTTCAAAAATGTTTTTCTTCAACTCGTCAGGTGATTTCATTTTATTCTGTCAGTTGCATTTTTAGGTCTTCTTCTATTTTCTTAACCGCATGATGGTAGCTGGCTTTGAGGCTACCTACGCTGGTACCGGTAATTTCCGCCATCTCCTCGTATTTGAGTTCCTCAAAATACTTGAGGTTAAAAACCAGGCGTTGCTTATCAGGAAGTTTAAGTAAAGCTTTCTGTAATTTCTTCTGCACCTCGTCTCCACTCATATGCGGGGAAGTCTCCAGCTTACTGGTTAGCTCCGTATTTGTATCATTCATAGAAATCCAGAATCTCTTTTTCTTCTTCTTTTCCAGAAAGCGTAAGCTTTCGTTGGTAGCAATGCGATAAATCCAGGTAAAAAGCTGTGAACTACCTGCAAAACCTCCCAGGTTTTTCCAGACTTTGATAAAAACCTCCTGTACTACATCATCGGCATCCTCATGGTCAATCACCATCTTGCGCACCAGAAAATATACCCGCTGCTGGTACTTCTTCACCACCTGGTTGAAGGCCTGCTCGCGTTGCATCGCTGTCCCCTTGCTAAACTGCTCTAGCAATTGGGCATCTTCTAATGTTACTGTTGCTCTCTCCAATACTTGCAATGCTTTCTTAGTTACGTTCTGCCCTTTGGATACGGCAGAGCGCAGAAGGTTTAATCCTGTTGAATAAATTTATCAATAATTTGAGCTAAAGCAGAAAACCACTGTCCATAGCAGAACAATCAATGTCCAGTTATGGACAATATTATACACAATATTTTTGTGCAAAGTATTGATAATCAGATTTTTGAATATATGGTATATAAATTGGCTGATCTTGATAATATATTTTCTCTAAACCTATGCTTAAAAATTATCTCATCGTAGCCATACGCAACCTGAAGCGCAACCGGGTGTATGCCGCAGTGAACATTCTGGGGTTAGCACTAGGCCTTACTACTGCTTTGATTATCTTTTTGCTCATCCGCTATGAGCTGAGCTTTGAAAACATGCATTCCCAGGCTGACCGTATCTACCGAATAGTGCAGACGCGGGGAGAAAGAAAAAATGCCGCATCTCCATACCCTGCCCCGACAGCAGTACGTATGGATTATGCTTCGCAACTGGAAAAAATTTCTGGTCTTCATTTTGATCAGGAAGTCTTTGTCAGGGTAGAGGATGAAAAATTTATTGAGGATGCGATCATCTTTGCTGACAGCAGCTTTCTGGATATTTTTGATTATGGCTATGGTGAAAATTTTGTTATTGCTGGAGATGTAGAACGGAGTATGCATGAGCCGGGCTTTGCTGTACTTTCTGAAAGCCTTGCCCAAAAATATTTTAAAGGAGAGAACCCCTTAGGTAAGCGCTTGAGCTTACGCAACAGAATAGATGTAGAAGTAGGAGCCGTAGTACAAGACCCTCCTGCCAATACGCATTTGCATTTTGATATGCTGGTTTCTCTGGAATCGCTGACAGCTGAATACATAGATTCACCGCTGGATAGCTGGAATTTTGTTTCTTCCGGCTATACCTATGTGCTCCTGCCCGAGGGAGCATCTCCTGAGTCAGTGGACTTTACAGAACTGGTAAAAAAATATTACAACGAAGAAAGCTGGAGCAACGTCAGTTTTCAACTACAGCCGCTTCATAACATTCACTTTGATGACATGTATTCAAGAGGAGGGCTGGCTTCTACCCCGATCAGCAAAAGCTATCTTTGGATAGTAGGAGCGGTAGGCGTTTTTATTATGCTGATTGCCTGCATCAACTTTGTCAATTTATCTACCGCCATCAGTTTACGCAAAAGTAAAGAAGTAGGAATACGTAAAGCATTGGGAGCCTTGAGAGTCAACCTGATTAGACAGTTTTCCGGCGAGGCTTTTGTAGTAACGCTTATCTCCTTTGCGATTGCTTTCATCGCCATTATGCAGCTACTTCCCATGCTAAATAATTATCTACAAAAGGATATCCATCTGGATATCACCACTGACTTTAGTTTCTGGATTTATGCTTTACTCTTAATTCTGCTAGTAGCCATCTTGAGTGGTCTGTACCCTGCTTTTGTAGTCTCAGGTTTTCAGCCGATAAAAGCTTTGAGGAATACCATGAACTCTCACAGCCAATCTTCTATATGGTTGCGAAGAGGCCTGGTAGTTTTTCAGTTTTTGATTGCGCAGGTACTGATCATCGCTACCCTGATCGTAGCCAATCAGATGGATTATATCCGCTCCAAAGCGATGGGATTTGAGCAGGAGGCTATCATCAATGTGCCTATACCAGAAACTGATTCAGTCAGGCTGGATGCGTTTCGTACTCGCTTACTTGATCAGGCAGGCATAGAAGCCCTAAGTCTTTGTCTGGGTGCGCCCAATACAGAAAATATGATCCTTACGCCTTATGACAAAACAGAAAGAGGATTAGGCAATGAGTCGGGCATTGCCAATATCAAACCGGTTGACCATCAGTATATGGATGTGTTTGGCATACAGCTTCTGGCAGGCCGATGGTTTGAGGATTATGATTTAAAATCTCCGGAAAATCGTTTTATCGTTAACGAACGCTTTACAAAGGAGTTGGGCTACACTTCAGTAGATGAAGCCTTGGGAGAGTCTGTCATATTAGGTTTTGGCGGACGTGAGGGAGAAATTATAGGCGTGGTAGCAGACTTTCATGAGAGTTCTTTACACAATGAAATGATGCCTGTATGCTTTGTGACTTATGCGCCGCTTTTTTATAATGCGGGTGTCAAGCTCAATGCCGAAAATTATACTGCCGGAATAGAGAAAGTGGAAGAAGCATGGTTAAGCCTTTATCCCAACGATTTGTTTCAGTACGAATTTATGGATGCACAACTTGCCAGCCTTTATGAAGAAGATATGCGCACCTATACCTTATTCCGAATCTTTTCTGCGGTAGCGATATTCATTGGCTGTCTTGGGTTATTCGGTTTAATTTCCTTCCTGGTGGAGCAGAAGCGAAAAGAAGTAAGTGTGCGCAAAATATTAGGCGCTTCTATTACCCAGATTGTATTCCTCTTTTCCAAAGAATTTACGCAACTGGTAACGGTCGCTTTTATTATGGCAGTGCCTCTTGCCTGGTATTTGTCAGAAAGCTGGCTGGAGAATTTTGCCTACCAAACTGAAATTGGCCTGGGCGTCTTTGTCATTGGAGGTTTAGCCGCGCTATTTGTCGCTTTTGCCTCAGTGGCCTGGCAATCTATTAGTGCGGCCAGAGAAAATCCGGCGAATAGTCTGAGAAGTGAGTAAACTTTAAAGTAGCCGTAGAAACTCCGAGAGCTTTTGGGTCACCGGAGTTTTTGTTTTTAGCGAAAGCTAAATTCGTCTTTATGCTTCCAGGGACCATTTTGATAGGCCCATAAACTTAATCCGGTTGCATAGGCAGTGAGTGGCTCAAAGCTATCAGATAATTTTTCATACAGCATTTTGGCTTTATCAGGGTCAACTTTGTTTTGCCCAGTAATATGGGGCCACAGCTTCTGGCTGTCCTGAGGTGTAAGCCACTTTTGCCACTGCCGGGCAAGTTCCTTATGCATTTTCATGAGCGCGTCACTTTCCAGTTGGTGGGCCACTCCGCGCCCAATCATTTTTACTTTTGTTACCTCCAGCGGAAAAATGGATGTGGTCGTACTGACTTCTCGCAGCTGCTTTTTGATATTTCGTATTTCCTCACCCGGAAGATGATGAAAAAGCGTGAGGTGGGCATCCAGGTAATTTCGTTCTGGGGGAAAATATCGCTTTCGTAGTTGATTAAAGAAAATCTGCGAATCTTCATCCAGTCTTAAGCTCAGAATAAGAGGGGCGTAATTATGCTGCTCATTAGAAGTGCTCATAAAGACGGTCGTTTCGTACGGTATGTAGACCTGTAAGTACGAATATTTGTTTTGGCAATGCATGCTTAAGCCATAAAGTAAGTAATTTTCATATGAAACTTTATTCATATGTTTATCGTCTAAGCAAGTGCAAATAATCGGAAGAAAAACAATGGCACTGCAAAAATATTTTGAAATCTTTGTCAATGGCTTTACTGGCTACTGGAAGTACCTGATACACGAAATCACACATCCCGCCTGGAACAACTACTTTTGGTGGTTGATCGGTGTTTCTCTTTTCTTTTTTGCTTTGGAAATCATCATTCCCTGGCGCAAGAAGCAGCCTGTTTTTCGCAAAGACTTCTGGCAGGATGCCTTTTATATGTTTTTCAATTTCTTTTTGTTTTCGCTGATCGGTTACAATGCGGTGTCCGATGTATTTGTGCAGTTGTTCAACGATTTTCTGGCACTTTTTGGCGTAACCAACCTGATAGCTCTGGAAATCAACTCATGGCCGGTATGGGGACAACTTCTCACATTGTTCATCCTACGCGATTTCATCCATTTCAATGTACACCGTCTCCTGCATACGGTACCCTGGCTATGGGAGGTGCATAAAGTGCATCACTCTGTGCAGCAGATGGGCTTTGCAGCGCACCTGCGCTATCACTTCATGGAAACTGTGGTTTACCGTTTTCTGGAGTACCTGCCACTGGCCATGATTGGCTTTGGTATTACCGACTTTTTTGTAGTTCACATTTTTGCACTGGCTATCGGGCACCTCAACCACAGTAATATCAATTTTGACTTTGGCCCGCTGAAGTATATTCTTAATAATCCTAAAATGCATATCTGGCATCATGCGAAGGAACTGCCGGAAAGCCATAAGCATGGCGTTAACTTTGGTATTACATTAAGTATCTGGGATTATATTTTTCGTACGGACTATATTCCTCACGATGGGCGGGATATTCCTCTGGGTTTTGAAGGTATAGAAGAGTTTCCCGATGATTTTATAGAGCAGCAGATGGGACCTTTTCGGAAACATCATAAACAAACCTTACAGCAGAATACCAAAAAGCCAAAACTTGCTAAGTAACTGGAAGCGAAATACTTTTAGAAAAAGAAGATTAGCCCTTAGCCTCTCCCTGGGTATATTATACAACTTGAATAGAGAAATAAGTAAACTGTATTTTGTCTTTCTTTCAAACTAAAATCATCAAAAAGCGGACTTTTAATCTTCCTGATTATTGCTATTACAGATGCTTTTCAAAATAGAAATCATGTAAGATTTTAAGCATACATTTTAAATTTTTAAAGAGAAGGCATGGTATTTGATCTTTTATAAGAAAGGTCGTAATAAACTGAGAATAATGCTGATTATCAGTCGTTTGAAAGTATAGACCAATGTGTTTGGGGCTGTAAGAATGTGAGAAGAGTGATATGATTTTTTCTTAAATAAAAGAAATATTTCGTGTAATAATGCTACTCTTCATTACCCCAAATTGTAGTCTTCTTCTAACGCACGGACTGCTACATGTAGCTTATAATCAATACTTCCTTTACGCAGACCGTCTACTGCTATTAAGCTTTGAAGGTCCTGATTGATAACCCAAAAGATGAATGCCATGAAAACAATATCCCAAAATAGATCACTTTTTCTGATTTTCTGTATCGCAATATCCTTTACGGCATTTCAGAGTGCGAAAGCCCAACCGGGAGTCCATGTTGCTTTTGAAACCTTTTATCATGAGCTGGCACCCTATGGTAACTGGGTAAATGACAGAGACTTCGGACAGGTTTGGATACCTGATGTACCTCGCGGATTTCATCCCTATATGACAGAAGGTTACTGGGTAATGACCGATTATGGTAATACCTGGGTTTCTAATTATAGCTGGGGATGGGCTCCTTTTCACTACGGAAGATGGCGCTATGATAATTATTACGGATGGATGTGGGTTCCCGGAAACGAATGGGGACCTGCCTGGGTAGCCTGGCGTAACGGAGGCGGATACTATGGCTGGGCTCCCTTAGGACCAGGGGTAAACATTAATATATCGGTCAACATAGGAAGGTATATTCCTAATTCGTACTGGACATTTGTAAAGTATGGCCATTTTTCTCGCCGTAATGTGTACCGCTATTGTGCTCCCAGACGGCATGTAACCAATATTATTAACCATACTACCATTATCAACAACACCTATGTGGATAATGGCAGACATACATATTATACCGGGCCGAGAGTACGCGATATTGAACGTGCTACCCATAAGCAGGTGCGCGTACACAATATCAGACAAGTAGACCGAGCAGGTAGAACAGAGGTTCGTAACGGCGCGGTCAGTGTATACCGTCCTTCGGGAAGAAGCAACAGGGTAGATTATGATGCTAACCAGCGGTCTACAAGGGCGACAGAGTCCCGTACGAGTCGTTCAAATGCATCAACTTATCGCAATAATACTACTACGAGGAGTAGAGATTCATATGCTGGTAGCAGACAAAGTATAGATAACAGGAATAGCAGAAGCACAAGAAGCTATCCTTCTGCTACGCCAAATTCACGTAGCACTATAGATAATAATCGTGCGAATAGGAGCTATGAGTCTCAGAGAGAAAATAGCACCTACAGAAGCAATACTGGTAGTAGATCAACTACAAATACGCAACTACAGCGACAGAGCAGTAGATCTCAAAGCTATGGTGCAAGGGAAAATACAAGCAGCAGAAGCCGCGGTAGCAGTATACAAAGGTCATCATCTCATACTAAGTCCTCCGGACAAAGTACCAAGTCCAGTAGAGGAAGCAGTACTTATCAGCGAGGCAGCAGATCTTCCTCATCTTCGGCAGTAAGATCAAGTTCACCCCGAAGTTCTGAGTCAAGGAGCACAGAGAGGAGTTCCTCAAGCCGATCCGGTAGAAGTAGTAGAAGTGGGAATAATTAGTTATTCCTGAATTGAAGGAACGAATTATAAAGTAAGTGAATTTCTAAGGCCTTCTCTTAGTTGGGAAGGTCTTTATTTTTGTAAACTAGGAACCAAAATATTTCATATGAGAGAAAAATATAATAGTGAGTGAGATAGTCTTTGTTGCTTTATCTCTCCCACCTGAAAATCATATAAATCTTATCCGGAATTCTGTAAATCATCTTTGCCTTGCTTTATGTTATTTTGTTGTATAAAAAAGCAATACTATGGCAACGAATCATATCATAATAGATCAGGAACCAGCCACTAGACCAAAAGAAGCTAATGGCTTAGTTCGTAAAACTTATCCCGTCACCGGTATGAGTTGTGCCGCCTGTGCGGTAAGTGTGGAATCTACGCTCAAAACCACTGAGGGTGTAAAGGATGCAGGGGTCAACTTTGCTACCCAGTCTGCCTGGGTAGAGGCAGAGCCTGAAGTAAGTGCCGAGTCCTTGCAACAGGCAGTGCGTTCAGTAGGCTATGACCTGATCATTGATACCGAAAACGCTCAGGAAAAGCAGGCCGAATCTCAGCAGCAGGAGTATCAGGCACTGAAAAAGCGTACCCTTTATGCTGCACTGCTAACACTGCCGGTCTTCATCATCGGTATGTTCTTTATGGATATGTCTTATGGCAACTGGATCATGATGCTGTTGACCGCACCGGTGCTTTTCTGGTTTGGACGTAATTTCTTTGTCAATGCCTGGAAGCAGGCCCGACATCTAAAGGCCAATATGGATACACTGGTGGCATTGAGTACCGGAATCGCGTTTCTCTTTAGTGCATTTACTACCTTCTATCCTGAGTTCTGGTTTAGTCGTGGGCTGCCAGCACATACCTACTTTGAGGCAGCAGCAGTCATCATCACCCTGATTTCTTTGGGCAAACTGCTGGAAGAAAGAGCCAAAGCCAATACTTCTTCTGCCATTAAAAAACTAATCGGACTTCAACCCAAAACTGTACATGCCATTGTTGAAGGCGTAGAGCAGGAAATTCCGGTAGCCCAGGTGCAGCCGGGCTATCTGATCCTGGTACGACCGGGAGAGAAAATACCAGTGGATGGGGTAGTGCAGTCTGGTTCTTCTTATGTGGACGAAAGCATGATCAGCGGCGAACCTATTCCGGTACAGAAACAAAAAGGAGATCAGGTATTTGCCGGTACAGTCAACCAGCAGGGAAGCTTCCGCTTTGAGACGCATAAAGTAGGCGGAGAGACAGTTCTCGGACAAATCATCAAAATGGTGCAGGAAGCTCAGGGCAGTAAAGCCCCCGTGCAGAAGTTAGTAGATAAAATCGCCGGTATCTTTGTGCCCGTAGTCATCGGAATTTCTATCCTTACTTTTATAGCCTGGATGCTCTTTGGTGGAGAAAATGCTTTCACCCATGCCTTGCTGACTTCCATTACAGTGCTGGTCATTGCCTGTCCCTGTGCACTGGGTCTGGCTACGCCGACGGCTATCATGGTAGGCGTAGGCAAAGGTGCAGAAAACAATATTTTGATCAAGGATGCGGAGAGCCTGGAACTGGGACATAAAGTAAATGCTATCATTCTGGATAAGACCGGAACCATTACCGAGGGAAAGCCTGCGGTTAGCGGTATACAATGGAGTTCTGAGGTAAAAGATGAGCAGAAAGCAGGCTATAAAAACATACTATATACCCTAGAAAAACAGTCGGAACACCCACTAGCCGAGGCGGTAGTCAATGCGCTGGCAGAAGAAGAGAACACAGTTACTCGCCGTGAAGCTGCTGAACTGGAAGGATTTGAAAGCCTGACCGGCAGGGGAGTAAAAGCCCAGACTGCAGAGCAAAGCTATTATGTGGGGAATCTGCAACTGATCCTTGAACAGAAGATTACTTTGCCCAACAAGCTAGAAGAACAGGCAAGAGCTTGGCAGCAGAAAGCGAATACTGTCGTCTATTTTGCAGATCAGGATCAGGTGCTGGCCGTGATCGCCATCGCGGATAAGATCAAAGCGACTTCCCGACAGGCTATCCAAAGTTTACAGCAGCAGGGGGTAGAGGTATATATGCTCACCGGCGACAATCAGCAGACCGCCGAAGCAGTAGCCAGAGAAGTTGGCCTGCAACATTTCAAAGCAGAAGTGCTGCCCTCTGACAAATCCGATTTTGTAAAAGAATTACAGCAAAAGGGAAAAATTGTAGCGATGGTGGGCGATGGTATCAACGACTCTCAGGCACTGGCCCAGGCAGATGTAAGCATTGCGATGGGCAAAGGTTCTGACATTGCGATGGACGTAGCCAAGATGACGCTCATCACATCTGACCTTACTGCCATCCCCAAAGCGCTGAATTTGTCCGGTAAAACGGTGAAGACCATCAAACAGAATCTGTTTTGGGCATTTATTTACAATGTCATCGGGATTCCGATTGCGGCAGGTGTGCTTTTTCCGTTCTTCGGTTTTCTGCTGGACCCGATGATTGCCGGTGCGGCCATGGCCCTAAGCTCAGTGTCTGTAGTCACCAACAGCCTCAGGCTGAGAAGTACAAAGTTATAGTTCCACTATTCATTCAACAGACTGATAATTCAATCATTCATCATAGGCTAACCTCTCAGAGTTCCTTTTAGGTAACTCTGAGGGGGGGCAAGTTTACTGATTGATTAATCAACTTATCATTATTCACTAATCATAGGTCATTAAATTATGAAAACCATACAATTCAAAACCAATATCAAATGCAATGGCTGTATAGCCGCCGTGAAACCTCATCTGAACGAAGCAGTGGGAGAAGAGCACTGGAAAGTAGACCTGGAATCACCCGACCGGATTCTGACCGTAGAGGCCGAGAGTGAGCAGCAGGTAAAAGAAGCCGTGCAGAAAGCCGGTTATCAGGCGGAGAAAGTAGAATGAGATTCGCCTAGCCGTTAGGCTAAGTTTGAAGATAAAAAAAAGTTACGGGCGGTTTTACATTGCCCGTGCTTTTTTTGTTTTCAGAAGATATACGAATAACTTTTTCTTATTCTTCTGCAACATCATGAGGGCTGTGATTGTCTAATGCGGTCAAACAACATTAACCCAACCCACAGATGATCAGTAGCTATCTTAAAATTGCGCTGCGGAGCATGATGAAGCATCGTGTTTTTTCCTTCATCAATGTTTTTGGCCTGGCCATCAGCTTATCCGCCTGTCTGCTAATCCTGTCTATCATTGTCGTGCAGTACCATTATGATGAATTTCATCAGGATGCGGAGCGTATCTATCGCCTGACCAGTATTCACCATAAGCAGGGAGAGCCTCCGCGTACTTTTGCCACCGCACCTGCCGCCTTAGCAGAATATGTGAAATCGCATTATCCTGAAATAGAGCAGACGGTTCTGCTCAAAAAAGGATTGAACGGAGATTTTACCGCTCATGATAAAACGATTCCTGCCAGCGGTTTGTATGCCAGTGAAGACTTTCTGCAAACTTTCACTTTTCCTCTGCTTAGCGGTAATCCCAAAACTGCCCTGAAAGAACCTTTTTCTTTGGTAATCACCGAAGAAGTGGCGCATAAATTTTTTGGTCAGCAGGACCCTCTGGGTCAGATATTAAGTCTGGAAGGTGTGGGAGAATTTACCATCACCGGACTGATGGCTAATCCTCCCCAGAACACGCATATCAAATTTGAGATGCTGGCTTCTCACAGCACATTGGGTGCATTGGAAAGGCAGGGAAAGTCAACCGCCAGCATGGACAGTTGGCAGGCCCTTTATGACCATTATTTATACATCAAACTCAGGGAAGGAGCTGATATACAGCATCTAGCAAGTAGCTTCCCTCAGATTTCTGCTGAGCATTATCGGGATATTGATCCTGTACGGGCTGACTTTGGCTATCAGCTGCTTACCGACATTACGCCCGGCGGCCATGTAAATAATCAGCTTGCCCCAACCATGCCCGCTATGATGATCTATTTTCTGGCGGGCCTGGTACTTGTTGTAATGCTATCTGCCTGTTTTAACTATACCAATCTATCCGTAGCCCGGGCACTGAGCAGGGCAAAGGAAGTAGGCGTACGCAAAGTAGTAGGAGCAAAACGTTCGCAGCTGTTTATGCAGTTTGTAAGCGAAGCGGTGGTGGTGGCCTTTCTGGCATTGGTGGCTGCCATACTGCTGCTGCAAGTACTAGAACCAGCCTTTTATAGTATTTTGGATGAGGAAGGAAGATCGGTCATCTCCTTTGCTTCTGATTATAGCATCTATATTTATTTTGTTGCATTTACACTGCTGGTAGGTTTGCTGGCGGGTGTGTTCCCGGCTTTGTTGCTTTCGCGCTTCAATCCGGTGCAGGTACTGAAAAATCTGTCAGGTATAAAAGTGATGAAGGGTATGAGTTGGAGAAAAGCGCTGATCACTACCCAGTTTGCCCTTTCCTTCATCTTTCTGCTCTCCAGTCTGATCATTTACCAGCAGTTTCAGTATTCCGTCAACAAGGATTTGGGTTTTACAAGTGAAAATATCCTGCAGGTAGATTTGCAGGGCACTTCTTACGAACAGTGCCGGCAGCTGGTAAGCCAGCACAAAGATGTGCAAAGCGTTTCGGCCACTTCCTATGTACTGGGTTCAGGTTTTGTGCATGCCGATTATTTCAAGAAATCTGCTGATGATTCGTTGCTGGTCAGCTATGTCTCCGCTTCCCCTTCTTTTGTGGAGAACATGGAACTGGAAGTCATTGCCGGGAATAATTTTCCGGAACAGTTAAATCCTGAACATGAGGAGTTTGTGGTGTTAAATGAATACGCTGTCAATGCGCTCGGTTATGCTTCTCCTACCGAAGCTATAGGCGAGCTGTTGACCATTGGAAATCAGGAGGTGAGAATAATGGGTGTGGTAAAAGATTTTCACTATCTGCCGGTGATGGAACGCATAGAAAGTTTTGCCCTCCGTTATCGTCCGCAGGAGTTTGCTCATATGCAGATCAAGCTAAGCAGTACTAATATCCAGGCTACGCTGACAGAACTGGAAGAACTGTGGGAGCAGCTAGACGAGGTGCATCCTTTTGAGGCAAAGTTTTTTGATGATCAGTTGGAAGAAGCACTGGCAGGGCTGAGCATTCTGATGAAAGTAATCGGCTATGTGGCCTTTCTTTCCATCAGCATTGCCTGTCTGGGATTTTTAGGTATTGCCATTTACACCGCAGAAATCAAAATGAAGGAGATCAGCATCCGGAAAGTGCTGGGAGCAGAGCTGTATCAGTTGAGTTTTTACTTCATGAAAAGCTTTCTGCTCTTGCTGCTCATTGCCATCCTCACTGGCCTTCCGGCAGCTTATTTTCTGAATAGTCTCTGGCTGAACAACCTGGCCTATCGCACAGAGATTGGTGTGGGAAGTCTGCTTTTGGGAAGCGCTGGCTTATTAGTACTGGGAATGGTGATTGTGGGAAGTCAGGCACTGAAATTAGCTTTGACCAATCCCTTACACGCACTGAAAGAGGAATAAAATGTTTTGAAAAGGGCTTAGTAAGTTACTAGGCCCTTATTCTTTTTTGTGCAACTCACGCTGCACTTCTTTCAGTGAATCCTGAAAATGACTGACAGATTTTCTTAAGTTCTGATAAAATTTAGGAAGAGAGCGGGGGCCAAAGAAAATGTAAATCACAAATACAATGATGAATATTTCCCAACCGCTGATGTTCTCAAGCATCAAAAAAGCCAGTGTCATATCGTTAAATTAAAAATTACAAATTTAAAATTTATCTGCTGCTGACCATTAGACGCTGGAGGGGATCAAAAGTAACGTCTCTTCCGAAAAAAAAAGTGATATGGTGTTAAAGTTTTATAGTTTAATTGCTCCGATCAATTAACCATTGTACTCTAGTACTACTGGCTAAGGACTATAACACTACTCTGTAGCGGCAAAAACTATAACACCATAACACAAAGAACTATAACACTATTACTTTTCTCCGGCTTCTCTTACTGCTTCTACTTCTTCAAAAGTGACTACTTCTCCTTCATTGCCCCAGCTGTTGCGTACATAATTGAGCACGTGAGCAATCTCTTCATTGGTGAGGCCCAGCGGAGTCATAATGTTATTGTAAGTCTTTCCATTGACTACAATCTCACCTTCCAGGCCGTGCATCACTGTGCGAATAGAGCGCTCTTTGTCAGCCATAAGGTAATCTGACTCGGCCAAAGGAGGAAAAGCTCCGGGTACGCCCTGTCCTTCACTCATATGGCAGCTCACACAGTAGCTGGAGTATATTTCCTGACCCAGTTTTATACTTTCTTCCAAATTTGGATCAGCTTGTTCCGAAACTACTTCACGTTGATTAAATGAAAAAAGAACAGTAGAACAAAATACTGCAACGCTAAGTAACAAGGATGATTGATACATGTCTCAACAAAAAGTTTTTGTGTTAAAATGATTATTTGAATGGGTTTCTGCTTACTTCTTCAACTGGTAAACAAAAGGAAAGCAGTTTTAACAGACTTCCTCAAAATAACTTAAAATCAAGCTTACAAGTTATATAAAATTTTGGTAAACAGAACTTTAATTCAGAGCATGTTTTTAATGAATAGGGTGTTCAACTTCGTACAGGCATGTCCGTTAATGTACAATTATAATGTATGTACATGTAAATAACAGGCTGTTGAGCTGGTTTTGCTGAGTGGCACGTTTTTTTTAGAGTTAGGTTTAAAAGTCCGGAATTCTCCATTAGCTGATATATTATGCTTAAGAACTATTTTATTACTGCCTTCAGGAATCTGACTCGTCAGAGAGGCTTTTCTTTGATCAATATTGCCGGACTCACCCTGGGTATCGGTGGGGCTTTAGTCATTTTCCTGATCGTTCGTTTTGAACTTAGCTTTGATGATTTTCATACCAAATCAGATCGTATTTATCGGGTACTGTCAGGCTCTCCCAAAGATCCTATGCTGAGTGATGCCGGAACGCCTCATGGTCTCAGAGAAGTGTTAAAGAATGAGTTTTCTGAGATAGAAAAGGTAGCGGTAGCTTATAAGCTCAATCCTCAGAAGACACAGATTGAAATTCGTGAAGAGCTGAGCCGAGAGAATAATATCGCCTATGTCACTCCATCTTTTTATGAGATGTTTGATTATGAATGGATAGCCGGAAGTCCTCAAAAGTCACTATCTGAGCCGGGGCAGGTCGTAATAGATGAAACGCTGGCGCAGAAATATTTTCGTGGAGATGCGTTGGGAAAACATATCCGCCTCAACAATGCGCAGGATCTGGTAGTGAGTGGAATTCTTAAGGCTATGCCTAAAAATACTGATTATCCTATTAGTATGGCTATCTCTCATGCTACTTTTGAGCAAAGTGAAGACTATCAGGCAGAATATGAAGGTAGCAGAAATTCCTATTATCAGACCTTTGTCTTGCTACAGCCGGGAGCATCTGCGGAAGGTATCAATGCTCGCTTTCCAGCTATGGTTGCAAAATATATAGACGAGGATTTTGCGAATAATTATCTGACGCATGAGCTTCAGCTCCTGGAGGAAGCTCACTTTAGCGCACAGATAGATAACTTTTCGGAGCGCACCGTCTCCAAAGAATCTATCAGGAGCTTAGGCTTAGTGGGTATTTTCTTGTTGATCACAGCTTGTATCAACTTTATCAATCTGACTACTGCTCAGGCAGTAAAGCGCTCTAAAGAAGTAGGGGTACGCAAAGTGCTGGGCAGCTCGCGCCAGCAGCTGATTGGTCAGTTTATGGGAGAGACCGCCCTGTTGACATTTGCAGCCATCCTGATTTCCTATTTACTGGCAGCGAATTTACTGCCACTACTTGGCTCTTTTCTTAATCTTCCTCTGGATTTCTCGCTAATGAATGGGTGGGTTACCCTGCTGTTTTTGCTGGGGATAGGCGTCGTAGTAAGTATTTTGGCTGGTTTCTATCCTTCGCTTGTGCTCTCTGCCTTTCAGCCTATTACCAGCCTAAAAAATACTTTTACTTCCCGCAGTTCAAAAGGTCTATTACTGCGCAAAGGACTTATCGTCTTCCAGTTTGCACTTTCGCAAGTGCTTATCATTTGTACTGTGGTGGTGCTGAGTCAGATGCATTATTTCAGCAGTAAATCACTAGGTTTTGACCAGGAAGCCGTCCTTACGGTTGATTTACCGAAAAGCGATCATGATCGGGTAGCAACTTTGCGTAATGAGATGTCTCAGCTGAGCAGCATCAGAGATGTTAGTTTTTCGTTAAACACACCCGCAGCTACCATGAATAAGTACTGGACTTATTTTATGCATCAGGCATCTTCTGAGGAGCAAAAAATGTCCGAGATTAAGTTTATTGATGATAACTTTCTGAAATTTTATGATATTCCACTCATCTCCGGACGTAATCTGCGCGAACAGGGTGACTCTACTGATTTAGTGGTGAATGAGGCATTTCTGAAAGAGATTGGGATCACTGAGTCTGAGAAGGCTTTAGGAGAGCGCATCAGTTTTTATGGTACTGAAGGTACAGTAGTGGGTGTAGTGAAAGATTTTCATTCCATGTCACTGAAGGAAGAGATTCCTCCCCTCATGATGCTGAGAGCACCAAGTTTTTTCCAAAAAGCTTCTTTTAAAGTAGAGATGAGCAAGGCGCAGGAGGCAATTGCAGCAGTAGAGCAGCAATGGCAGGCCACCTTTCCTGATTATTACTTCAGCTATGAGTTTTTAGATGATGACCTGGCTACAATGTATGAGCAGGAGCGCAAAACTTCTAAGCTCTTGTCCATATTTGCTGGCATAGCCATTTTTATCGGCTGCCTGGGACTCTACGGACTGATCAGTTTTATGGCGGTTCAGAAAGAAAAAGAAGTAGGTATCCGCAAAGTATTGGGCGGTAGCATACAGCATATTGTATATCTTTTCACCAAAGATTTTGTGTTGCTTCTAGGTATTGCTTTCTTAATCGCGGCACCACTAGCTTATTATTTTATGCAGCAATGGTTGGCAGATTTCACTTATAGTATTGATATCTCCTGGTGGATGTTTGTGATCGCGGCACTTGCAGGGCTACTCATAGCGCTGCTGACTGTAAGTTTCAAATCGGTAAAAGCTGCGCTTGCTAATCCGGCAGAATCGTTAAGAAGTGAATAAATATTAATGAAAATATATGAGTAGAGAAAGGGCTATGTTCCTCTTTCTATTTTCTCTTTGGTTTTTTTGTAGTCTTCCGGAGTATCTACGTCAAATCTTCCGGAAGGAAAATCTACACTTGCCACCTGAGCCTTATGTTGTTGAATAAGCTTACGAGCTCCGATAGAACCTTCTAGTTGACTAAGAAAAGGAAAATAAGAGTGATGAAAGTAAGCCGGAACGCCCAACGTGTCCTGATAAGTTGATGCGACAATAGGTTTTTGGGTATGTAAATGGGTTTGTAGTAATTTATTCAGCAAAATAGTATTGACATATGGCTGATCTGATAACATAAGGATGGCTCCCTGGCTGTAGTCGTATTCTTTTTGAACTTCCTGTATACCTTTCTGAATAGAAGTGCCCATACCCTGCTGCCAATCCGGATTGTGCACTATTTTTATTTCAAGCGCTGGCAGTGCTTCTTTTATTTGCTCAGCAAAAGCCCCCAAAACTACGATGACTGGTCCTAAATCTGAATCTATTGCTTCTTCCACAGCGTGTCGCAGCAGGCTTTTGCCATTAATTTGTAATAACTGCTTGGGCTGACCCATGCGGGAAGATTCTCCGGCAGCCAGTATTACTATAGCATGCTTTTCAGATGCGCTCATGGATGAAGCCTTTCTTTTCTTTGAGTAGTCCTCCTTTTCTATGCTGATGCACCGCCTGTATCTCTGAAATAATGGATAATGCTATCTCGTCGGGTGTTTCTGCACCAATGTCTAATCCTACCGGGCTGTGAATTCGTTTTTGATCTTTCTCGCTAAGTATGATACCTTGTTGCTCCAGCTCATTCAGCATTTTTATGTAGCGTTTTTTGGGTCCCAAAATGCCAATATACTGAACGTTGGTAGCCAACAATTGAGGCAATACCGCTATATCGTACTCATAGTTGTGCGACATCAGCACGGTATAGGTATAAGGCGTGATGGATAATTGGTCTACCACATTTTCACGTGGGGCATGCAGTACCTGGCAGGCACCGGGAAAGCGTTTACTGCCGGTATGCGCTATACAATCATCGGTAACACTGACCTGCCAGCCTAGTGTATTGCCAAGTTTCACGACTGGAGCAGCATCATACCCTCCTCCAAAGATGATCAGCTCTATGCTGGGGTGCAATATTTCAATGCTCACTTCCACGCGACCTTTCTCTACAGGATATACTTTGCTCAGAGCCTGTCCTTTTTCCAGTACCGGCAAGATATCCTGACGGAGCTGCTCTTTAAGCAATGGGATAGTAATATTGCTCAACTCTTTTCCCTGGCTGTCAATAATCAGTCTTTGTCCAATGCCTTCCTGCATAGATTCTTCCACATTAAAAACTGTGGCAATAGCAGCTCTTTTACGATCATGGAGAAAGGTTTTAAACACCTGCATCAGATCCATTTGCTCGTGCAGATAATCCATAGGTTCAATGAGTACATCTATAATACCGTTGCAGCCCAGCCCTACTCCCAGACGACTGGCATTTTCATCGGTCATGGTATCGTAAGTAACTACGCTGGGTTTATTTTGCAGAATAGCCTGGCGGGCCTTCCTTAGCGCATCTCCTTCCAGACACCCTCCGCTAATAGCTCCTGTCCAGCGGCCATCGTCTGTCATCAGCATACGGGCTCCGGCTCTCCGGTAAGAAGATCCCTGTACTTTTACCACTGTTGCCAATGCTGCCTTCTGTTGGGTATCGGCAATCTGTTCATATGCTTCCACTATTCTGCTGAGTTCTTTCATAGAGCCATCAATCAGTTGGTGCTTTTAACTAATTTACTTTCTTTCACCCTTAAAAACTATCTAAATAGTACAGGGCTTCCTATATTTCGCAAAGGAAATAAGCAATATACATAATAACAATGTCACAACACAGCGCTGCATTGCCCTCCCAAAAAGATAAATTTACTTTGTCCCCCAATGTTACCTATCTTAACTGTGCTTACATGAGTCCGCTGATGAAGAGTGTGGAAGAGGCAGGCATCAAGGGAATGAGACTCAAACAGTCTCCTGAACAAGTTGGTCATCATGAGTTTTTTGGAGAAGTGGAAGAGCTGAGAAAGGAGTATGCCCAGCTTATTCATTGCTCTGAGCCCTCCCGCATAGTAGTCAATCCCTCTGTATCTTATGGCATGGCAGTAGTAGCCCGAAATCTGCGTATTGAAAAAGGAGAGAATATTGTGGTAACAGGAGAGCAGTTTCCCAGCAATGTGTATGCATGGCAAAAGCTGAGTCAACAACGGCAGGTAAACCTTAAAAGGGTGGATGCACCCCAAGTGCGCGAAAACAGGGGGAAGCTTTGGAATGAAAGCATTCTGGAAGCCATAAATGCTAACACTCGCCTGGTGGCCATTGCCCATGTACATTGGTCGGACGGAACACGCTTTGACCTCAAGGCGATCCGAGAACGGACAAAAGAAGTAGGAGCATTATTGGTAGTAGATGGTACACAGTCGGTAGGAGCTTTACCTTTTGATGTAAGTGAAATACAGCCTGATGCGCTGATATGCGCAGGCTACAAATGGCTGATGGGACCATATTCCATTGCTTTGGCCTACTTCGGTCCGTATTTTGATGAAGGAGAGCCGCTGGAAGAGGGCTGGATTAGCCGTTATGGAAGTGAAGATTTTACCAATCTGGTAAATTATCAGGACCGTTATCAGCCGGGGGCATTACGGTATGAAGTGGGAGAGCGTAGTAATTTCATTCTGGTACCGATGATGTTGCAGGCGCTCAAAGAACTTAATGCATGGGGCATCCAAAACATACAGAACTACTGTCAAAATCTGAATGAAACTATTATCACTTCCCTGCTGGAAAATGATTTTCAGATAGAAGATCCAACATTTAGAGGGCATCATTTGTTTGGTGTAAGACTACCAAAAAGGGTAGCCATGAAAAAGCTTCAGGAGTATTTACAGCGCAAACAGGTGCTGGTATCCGTTAGAGGCAATTCGGTGAGAATTGCGCCTCATCTGTATAATGAAGCTGAGGATATGCAGAAATTATTAGCTTGTTTTCAGGCAGTGATATAAAAAAGAACCCCGGACGCGACCAAACGTCCGGGGTCAACTATCAACCTTAAACAAACGCTAAGAAAAATCCTTGCGCTATTGTATAAATCACAATAACTGTGCCTGATCAAAATAAATTCTCATATTGGAATATTTATTTGAATGGCAAAACAGTCATTTTCTTACGTATTGCAAATGTGTAACGATGAGGCGGATAAGTTGTTGTATTGAAGAATGGAATGTATCGTATTTTAGTTTGTTGAGTGGGATTGTGTTTATATGGAAAATTACCTACCCTTATTTCCTTTGAACCTGGTGGCTTTTCCGGGGGAAAACATTAACCTTCATATTTTTGAAGAAAGGTACAAGCAGTTGATAAACGAATGTTTGGAAAACGACCATCCTTTTGGTATTCCGGCTTATATTGATAAAAAGGTGGAGTTTGGTACGGAGATGTATGTGAAGAAGGTAGTCAAAAGATATGAAGACGGTCGACTGGATATTACAACTAAGGCTACCAGAATTTTTAAAGTGATGTCATTTGTCAATCCCGTAGGCGGAAAACTCTATGCCGGAGGTGAGGTGATCTATCTGGATAATGTACAAGATGGTGATGCTGATTTACGTGCTGAGCTCGTAGAGCTTATCAAGGATTTATACAATTTGATGAATGTTGTCAAAAAAGTGGAAGTAGATGAGGATATTGCTACCTTTGAAATTGGCCACAAAATCGGGCTGTCACAGGAGCAGGAATACCTGCTGTTACAGATTGAGCACGAGAAAGACCGCCAGGCTATGATCATACAGCATCTGAAAAAAACGATTCCTGTGTTACGAGAAGTAGAGCGTACCAAGGAACGTATCCGAATGAATGGTCACTTTAAGCACTTTGACTCACTGGACCTTTAATACTTAGGATTATCCATGATTATTCAAGATACTCAGCTTTCAGCCTTTAGTATAATACTTCTTTTTATTGTAGGCAGTAGCATATTTGTCGCAATAGCTTTGTTGACGGCAAGAATGATTCGTCCCGATCGCCCTAACGAAGAAAAACTTACTACTTATGAGTGTGGTGAAGATCCCAGCGGATCAGCATGGGGGCAGTTCAATTCTCGTTTTTATATTATTGCACTTATTTTCCTTCTCTTTGATGTAGAGATTGTTTTTTTGTTTCCCTGGGCCACAATATTTGGACAGAAAGAGCTCATAGACGGAACGCAGGGATTATGGGGTTGGTTTTCGTTGATAGAGATGTCAATTTTTATTGGAATTTTAGCTATGGGTTTGGCTTATGCATGGGCAAAAGGTTTCCTGGACTGGATAAAACCTAAAGTGAGCAAACCAACTTATACTTCACATATTCCTAAAGAATTATACGATAAGGTTTCAGAAAAATATTAAAACGAGCAAGGCATTTCGCCAATTTTCAATCTTCAATTTTTAATTAACGATATGGGAGGTCTGCTGGATCAACAGTTTGGTAAAGGAGGAGTAATTGTTACTCGTGTTGATGACATCGTCAACTGGGCGCGTCTGTCTTCGCTCTGGCCTATGGGTTTCGGACTTGCCTGTTGTGCTATTGAGATGATGTCTACTTATGCTTCCGGTTATGACCTGGATCGTTTTGGTGTAATTCCTCGTCCTTCACCCCGCCAGTCTGATGTGATGATCGTTTCCGGTACGGTTACCTTTAAAATGGCAGATCGTGTACGACGTCTCTATGAGCAAATGTCAGAGCCTCGTTATGTAATTTCTATGGGATCCTGCTCCAATTGTGGGGGGCCTTACTGGCAGCATGGCTATCATGTGGTAAAAGGTGTAGACCGTATTATTCCGGTGGATGTTTATGTGCCGGGTTGTCCCCCGAGACCCGAAGCATTAATTGGAGGTATTCTTAAATTGCAGGAAAAAATTCGTCATGAGTCCCTGATGGCTCCCACGGCTTTAGAAAAGCTGATGGAAAAGAAGAAAGAAAAAGCTAGCCCCGAACCACAAAAAGCATGAGTCTGGAAGAAATTCAAAGTATTTTGACCACCAAATTTGGTGAAGACATCATTTTAGCTACCGACACAGAGGCTTCACCTCCTATGCTCAATATTCAGGCTGCCAAGATTGCAGAAGTTTGCATGGAGTTGCATACCAATGAAAAAACCTACTTTGATTATCTGGCTTGCCTGACCGGTTTAGACAATGGTTCTGAGCAAGGTACAATGGAAGTGATTTATCACCTGTATTCTATCCCTTACAATTTTCAATTGGCTTTGCAGGTAGTCATTCCAAGGCCTGTTGAGGAGGAAACGCTGTCTGAAATACCTACTGTAAGCCATATCTGGCGTACTGCCGACTGGCATGAGCGTGAGGCTTTTGATCTGGTGGGTATCCAATTTAGCGGTCATCCCGATCAGCGCCGCATTTTGTTACCGAACGACTGGGAAGGCCATCCTCTTCGCAAAGACTATCAAGAGCAGGAATATTATCACGGGATTAAGGTAATCTACTAACAATGGCCAATCCAATACAATATCAGTTTGACGAGCAGCATCTGAGGCGTTCAGAACCCAACAAATTTAAGCCTGAAGACCTGAAGGCGGAGGAGATGATTGTAAATGTAGGCCCTCAACATCCCTCTACACACGGTGTATTACGTTTAGAGGTAATTACCAGTGGAGAAGTGATCGTAGATGTGGTACCTCATTTAGGATATTTGCATCGCTGTTTTGAAAAACATGCCGAAAATTTACCTTACAATCAAACACTCCCATTTGTAGACCGGATGGATTATCTGGCTTCTATGAACTCCGAGCACGCTTTTGTGATGGGCGTAGAGCGCATGTTGGGTATAGCAGACCAGATTCCTCCTCGTGTAGAATACATACGCGTACTGGTAGCTGAACTGAACAGACTGGCATCTCATTTTGTAGCGGTAGGTACTTATGCCATGGATATTGGAGCCTACACTCCTTTTCTCTGGTTGATGCGTGACCGAGAGCATATCATGCGGCTTTTAGAATGGACATGCGGGGCACGTATGCTGTACAACTACATCTGGATAGGGGGACTTTTCTACGATTTGCCAGTAGGATTTGAAGCGCGCTGTGCTTCCTTTGTTAAGTACCTAAAGCCTAAACTAGGCGAATTGGAGAAGCTGGTGATGGAGAATAAGATCTTTGTGGAGCGCACCGCCAATGTAGGAGTGCTTCCTTTAGACCTTGCCATCAACTATGGGATTTCGGGTCCTATGCTCCGGGGGTCAGGCTTGAAGTTAGACTTGCGGAAAGTAGACGGGTATTCTATTTATCCTGCATTAGACTTTGATATTCCGGTAGGGGAAGGGCTTATGGGTAGCGTGGGAGACTGTTGGGACCGTACGCATGTACGAGTCAGAGAGTGTTATGAGTCGCTAAAAATTATTGAGCAGTGCCTGGAAAAGCTGACTGGTGATCTGGCTCGCACTCGTGAGTTTGACCCGCGTGCATTAGTGCCCAAGAAGATTCGCCCTAAAAAGCAGGATTTCTATATCCGCGCTGAGAATCCAAGAGGCGAACTAGGATTTTATTTTAGAGCTGACGGAAAAAGTGATGTTCCTTTTCGCTGCAAGGCTCGTAGCAGTTGTTTTGTAAACCTTTCAGTCATAGGTGAATTGTCTAAAGGCTGCATGCTTGCTGACCTGATTGCTATACTAGGTTCTATTGATATCGTCTTAGGCGAAGTTGATAGGTAGCTTAGAAAATCTTTTGTTGGATATTTTCTTATCAATTTCTAATTGCAATTAGTCGGTAATTAATTTTCCATAGTTTTCATCATGTAACTTAGGATCTGGTAAGTATACCCAAACCTCAGTGCCCATCTGGGGAGTACTTTTGATTCCTATCTGACCTCCCAGTTTTTCTACATGAGTTTTTACAATGAACATTCCCAGGCCGGAACCCTCAGTATGATTGTGTCCTCTGTAAAACATGTCAAAAGCACGTTTCTGAAGATCTTTATCCATGCCTAAGCCATTATCTTTTACTTTTATCTTGACCCCATCCTTATATCTGCGTACCGATACTTTTGTCACAGCATCAGTAATGTTAGGTCTGCGATACTTTATACTATTTTCTATCAGGTTTTGCATTATGGATTGGAAAATCTTTTCTTCTGTATGGAAAATAAAATTTTCAGAAGCAGTAAGGTGAATCAGCACTTCTTCCTTACCAGGAAAAGATTGCAAATCACGAATAATATCATCCAGTTTTTCTCTGATCGGAATCGGCTTGTGCTCAATAGCATCTTTCTTAGACAAGCCAAGTTCCAGCAAACCCAATAGTTTTTCTTCTAATCTTTGCGCGCTCTTCTTGATAAGCTGCATGTAGTTTTGGGTAGCCTCGGGATTATCAGCCTCTAATTCCATCAGTTGAAATAGGCCATTCATAGAAGCTAAAGGACCTTTTAAATCGTGAGATATACGATAAATTAGGGTTTCTAACTCGGCATTTTTCTTCTTAAGTTCCTCAGTGGCTCTTACAAGCTGCCTGTCATCTTTTGCAATCATAATAAAGTTAGTAGTTTCTTCCTCCGAAAGAGTAGAAAATGATACGGATACTGGCAATTGTTTTTTCCCGCGTACACTAAAGCAGGTGCGACGATTATAAACTTGCTTTTCCTCGAGTACTTCCTGTAGTAAAACTTCCAGAAATTCTATCTGACTTTTGGGAAATAACTCTACGATATGGAAACCAATGAGTTCTTCTTGTTTGTAATTCAGTAGCTGCGCTGCTTTTTCATTAAGATAGGTGACCATGAAATTATGGTCAAAAGAGATGACCATATCTGATATACTTTTACCTATGCATTCGTAAGGGTTGAAAGAAGTAGCCTGGAGTTCATTATTGATTTGTAAGTCTTCAGCAATTTTATCGTAAATAGTATCCATATGTTGGTTGATTTAAGTCAGAATTTTAAATCCATGTACCAAAGCTACAAAAAAAAATTAAAATGTAATTTTTTGATCATAAAATATAACTATTTTAATATTATTCTGACCTGAAAATTGCACTATTAACAGCGTAGTGTTAATGATTGGTAATAAAAGTTACATTTAGAAGATAGCTTGAAAAAGCGTTAAACAGTCTGGGAAGGATGAAATGCATAGTCTGCCTACATAAATTATCACATTATTGCTCAAATATTACATAATGTATTTTTATAAGATTTTTTGAAACTATACTAAGAGTTATTAAAGAGATTTGAATGATAAAATGGTATTAAATAATATTTTTATACTAAAATATCGGTCATTAAACACTTTTATCACGTTGTACCATCCTTAGATTCTCAGTAAATAGCTTGTGTACATGGGTGTAATGTATGTAGGTAAAATCAAAAAATCTCTGACTGACTCAGGGAAGAAAATAAATTTGAGAATTCAGTAAAAGCTAACTATGTCTTACTTACCTATAGTAAAACGGTAAAACTCTTCTCTCCACCATTTCACACTTACAGATTTAAGTGTTAAGGTATTAATATTTAGATAATGCTTAAAAAAAATAGCATTAATTTAATAAAAAGTGGTTTCCAAAGTGAATAAAAGAAGTGTATTATTTAGGGATTTTGTCATCCTATCAGCACATATATATTTATATCAAACTCATATCATGCTTTTTGTAAAGCGTTGAAAGCTTTCCGCTTTTAATTTTTCTGAGTAATACTAGTATTTTTATAAGAAAAAGATGTGAAAGCAGGATTCTACTCATTAGTCAGGCTCGTTCTTCTGATCCTAATCTCATGGGGGTGTGATGGTGAAAAAAAAGAATTCATTCAGCCTTCACCACGATTAGAAGAGCCTCAAAGCATAACTCCCAATAGTTTTACAATACAATGGATGCCTTTTCCATCGGTAGATTTTTATCTGTTAGATGTTGCATTGGATGCGGATTTTGAAGATAAGCTCAGTGATGAATATCCACTTGAAATAAAGGAAACCTCTTATGAAGTCAGTAATCTTAACCCTTCTACAGTTTATTATTATCGGGTTGGAGCGCGGACCTTATCAGGTTCTGTCATTGACTATTCCGATACGCAAGAAATATCTACTACAGCTTTGCCAAGTCCGATAGCGGTAGATCCTGTAAATATAGGAATTAACCATATTACAGCGGCCTGGTCAAAGGTAGACGCAGCAGAGGGTTACTTGTTAGAGGTATCTTCGCAAATTGAATTTGAGACTATTAACCATACCTACCAAAGTAACAGCAATCAGGATACTGTCCTGACAATTACTGATTTGGAGGAAAAACAGGGATATTTCTACCGGGTGAAGTCTAAAAGAGGAGACTTTTACTCCTTGCCATCTAACATCAAATATGCTACTACTACTCAACTAGGCAAGCCCGTTATCACTGGCACCCTTGACATTCAGCATTCTTCTGTAAGTCTGTACTGGGAAAGTATTCCTCAGGCAGATAATTATGAAGTTGAGGTGAGTACAGACCCCTTATTTGATGAGCGCAATGCTCCTACCCATACTGTGGAGGGTATACTGAGCACTCAAACTAAAGTAGAGAGCCTAAATGGTAATACACTTTACTATTTTCGGTTGAGAGCAAAGCAGGATACGCTTTATTCGGCCTACTCCTCTACCCTTAAAGTTAAAACTAAAGGTCTTGATACTCCTCAAGTACTTGAACCTTCCAACATAGGAGCAAGCAAGTTTTCTGCGAACTGGCTCTCAGTTCCGGAGGCTGAAAATTACGAACTGGATCTGGCTACTGACATAGATTTTAAAAGTACTCTTCCCCAGTATAATGCGCTGAGTGTTAACGATCTTACTTACACATTTACAGACTTACAAGCAGGTACTGATTATTTTTTGCGCATAAGAGCGCAGGGCTTTAGTACATATTCTGATTATTCGGAAATATTTATGATCAGCACCTATCCTCTGAAGGCACCTTTGAACTTAGAGGTTACTACACAGCTACTAAATTCTTTTACTCTCTCCTGGAGCGAAGCAGAGGGAGCAGAAAGCTATCTTATAAGTGTAGCTAAGGATAGTAGCTTTAACAGTTTTGTTACAGGCTACAATCAAAAAGAAGTGATAGGTAATAGCTGGGAAGTTGAGGGGATTGATCCCTTACAAGAATATTATGTAAGTGTAAGCAGTAAGAATGGCACAGTGCTATCAGCAGAGCAAGCGGAGATAAGGGTAGTAGCTTCTGTTTCTCCCAGTTGTTTATTGAGTAAAAGAAGCTGGGACGATGGTTGGGTTGAAAGTTATACCTATAATGCCGGTCAGCTTGTAAGCATCAGTGGAGACAGCGCTAATATAGCCCGCTTTAATTGGGAATTGATCTATCAGAATGGGCAATTGATTAAAGCTAATAAATATGAGGATGAGGCGCTAAACCTTTTAGTACTCAGTGAAGTGTGGACGTTCGCTTATCAGGATAGCCAGTGGGTATCCCTTCTCAGGCAGGATGAAAGCAATAATACCCTGGAGTATACAACATTATCATATGATACCGAGGGCAAAGTAATTCAGGTAAGTAGATATGCCGACCAAACTAAAGCAGTACTAAATACCCAGGAAAACTATTCATACTTAGGAGAAAATATTGTTGAAGCCAGAAATGCAGCCAATCAGCTTGTAAAAAGCTGGAAATACGCCGACTACTTTAACCCTAACTATCAGTTTTCTCCTCAGGTTCATGCGCTTTTATATGATCCTACCGGTTCCTCTATTCCAGGTAATGTATCCAGTTCAGTCACAAGCTTTTATCAGCAATTTGTAGTGGATACCTGGGAAAAACAAGCTTATATCTATGAGACTAATCAGGTGGGTATGCCCATAAAATTATTTTCAGGAAGTGACTTCCCTACCCAAACCTATATTTTCCAGTCATGCGGATTCTAAAACTATCATACCATAGCATATACATCGGATTGTGCTGTATGATGGTGATCTTCAGCAGTACTCTAACCAAAGGACAATCAGAGGTAGATAGTACAACGATGTATCAACTGCAGATTAGCAAGGACTTACCTCTGGAGAAAGTACTTCGTGAGCAGGAATCTATGGTATATGTAGCAAACCGAAGATTGGATAGCCTGAAAAGCATCGCCCTTAATGTTAGTGTATTAACAAAAGAAAGCATCAGGCAGTCAGGGGTTAATAATATTCCTGAGGCTTTACAATTATTGCCTGAGTTTGTGGTGAAACCTAAAACCAACGGACTATATGATGTGGAATATAGGGGAATAGTCAGTAATTATAGTGGTAATTCTAATGAGACTGTACTTCTGCTTATTAATGCTGTTCCCTTCAATGATGGGTTAACCGGTGAGGTTTGGTGGGAAGCGATCCCCTTTAGTGTTGAAGATATTGAGAGAATTGAACTGATCCGATCTCCCCATGGAAGTTGGTTTGGTTACGGAGGTGCGGTAGGTATTATCAACATAGTTACAGTGAAAAGTAAAAATACTTTAGGCACACATTTACAAGCTAATCTGCAAGTAGGGCAGTTTCAGTCATACCGTTATCATGGTAGTTTAAATATAGGGATTAATGATAAGTTAGCCGTAAGGGTAGGAGGTTACTATCAGGCAAGTCAGAGGTTTCAGGATAGATACTATATCAGCTCGGTAGATCGCTTTGTCAGAAGTGATTCTTTGTTGTTTTTTCAGCCTGAGGCTTCACAGACTCATTTGTATACAGAGCTTGCTTTGCAGTCCAGCGCATTTCATCTCAGCTCAGCTTATAATTGGAATGAAGATAAATCTGTTAGTGTAGATTTAGGCGTTCAAAATACACAGTCCCAAAGTATTTTTTTGCCTGCGGAAGAAATTTTCATGACCAATAGGGAAGAAAAGCGCCGCTGGTTAAATGTTCATTTTTCTACTCCTCGGTGGAGTTCACATATTTTTCATCAGTCAGGAGACAGAAATTATGCTACTGGCTATGCGGGCTGGCAATATCAAAATGCCAGGACAGGTGTGAGACTAGAGCACCGTAAATCATTGGGAAAGTATTCATTGCTGGCAGGTACAGAATGGATTAAAGACCAATTTACCCCTCTGAATGGCAATATTAACAGATTATCTCTAATGGAAAATACCATTCCAGTAGCTGACGAGTGGTCTCAGCTTTTGGGGTCATTGTATTTACAGCAGACAGCTGCCTTAGCCAAAAACCGACTTCATCTATCATCCAGTCAAAGGGTTTACCAGAACTTACAAAATGTAGAGTATCCACTGGGTTTTCACTTTGCTGCCAAATGGTTTTTGAAAAAGAATACTGCTTTACAGGCCAGTGCTTCACAGGTAATGCAAACTACACAGCAGTTATACAGGGATACAACAAATGTGATGGAGTATGCAGCATATAAATTTTTAAGCTATGCATTTGGAGTTCAGCAATATTGGACCAATAGAGGGAGTATAGGGGTTTCGGCTTTTTATCAAAAGGCTTCAGAACTTCAAAATCTGAATCACATGCCGGCTTTGGGAAGTACACTTGAGGCTAAGTATCAGATCAATCGCTGGTCATTACTGGGGCAGGTTACAAGACTTATAGAAGAAGGGCAGACACCTTCATTTTTTCCCCTTTGGGTAGGTTCGCTGAGTGGAAACTTTACCACTTTTTTTGATCGCCTCAATATAAATACAGGCATTTACTACTACAGTGAGCATTACATAGAGCAAGATATTGACTATCAGGTACCTACCCAGTGGTTTATCAATACCAAATTTACCTACAAAATATGGGATCAGTACTCTGTGTATTTGAATGTTAGAAATCTGGCTAACCGACAGGATACGGGTGTTCCATTTGCAGACCAGAATAACAGGTTAATCACGATAGGGCTGAATATGGCACTTTAACATGGAAAAGCTGAGCATAGGAAATTCACATGAGCATAGTAAGGTCAAGCGTGTTTTTTACAACATGTTCATGACTTCGTTATTGCTATTGTGGTTTTTGTGTCCCAGCATAGGCCAAGGCCAGATGCTTAGCCAAGAAACTGCTGATAATCGGCAGCTTACTACTCTTCAGGATTCATCGTATCAGCAAAGCTTTACCAAGTCAGAAGAAATCGGACATCAATATTTATCCCAGGCTCAAAAATTTAGTCAGCAAGGGCAGTTTCAGGAGGCCCTCTCATATGCTTTGCAGGCGCTCTCTAAGTTTGAAATAAGCAATAATTATTCAGCTAAGGCAAGTACCTATCGCTTACTTTCTGATATATATATGCATGAAAAGGTTTATGAGCAAGCCTTGTTCTACGACCGACAATTGGAAAAGCTTCTGATCAGCGATTCAGGTAAAAAACAGCAACTTGCAGTACTCAGATATAGTATGTGTAAGCGCTATGTAGAAATAGAAAATTATGAACAGGCTAAACATTATGGGCAAACTGCAAGGGAAGACTTTCAAAAAACGCAGTCTATAGAACAGTTGAGAGAAGTGAATAAGACACTTCTTTTTATTGCCCAACAAGAGGAAAAATATGAAGATGCACTGGTTTATGGTCAATGGCTGCGGGAAGAGTATGCAAAAAATAAAAACTATCCTCAGGAAATCAGCGCCTTAAACAATCTGGGTTTCATCTACCAAAGACTAGGAGAAAAAAGGAAAGCAATAGAAAGTTTCAGGCAGGCTGTTGCGTTGAGCGAACAACATAGTGATAAACCTTCAGTCATCCTGCTCATTAATATTGGTTTAGCCTATAGTAATCTGGAAAATGATAAGCAGGCACTTCAGTACTATGAGCAGGCACTTCAGATTGAAAAAGATAATGATCACAGAGCCGGGGAAGCCGATATCAATAATTATATCGCTTCTCATTATTACCTCAGCGGTAGGCAGAGCAATGCCCTCAAGACTGCATTAGCTGCCAGCCAGCTTGCTTTGGAAGAGAGAGCCTGGCCCATTCTCCTGGATAGCTATCGTCTCCTGAAAATGATCTACCGTAAAGAGAAGCGTGAAGATAAAGCCAGAGAATATGAAGAGAAGTTTAATGAAATTGAAAGTTATATCGCTCAACAAACTAAAAATGAGTTAGACGAGCAGGAGCAGAATTATCAGGCAGCGCTGGCGAGAGAAGAAGAAATTAAGGCTTACTGGGGTGAAAAGGAGGAAAATGCATTGATGCAGGAAAGAAGAGAGACCCGGCTAAAATTACAGACACAGGAACTGTCGCTCCTGAAAAAAGAAAAGGAATTACAAAGCCTTGCACTGTCCAAACAGATACTTGAAAGTAATAATGCTAAGCAGGCATTGGATATAGCCAACCAAAAACTCAAAGCCGAACAACAGGAAAGACAACTGGAAGAGCTGGCACGTGAAAAAGAATTACAATCGCTTAGAATTCATAGGCAGAAATTAGAGCAGGAGAAGCAGAAGCAGACTATTGAGCTATTAGAAACTGACCGCCAGCTGAAAGAGGAACGCCTGTTACAAGAGGCTAATCTGCGTAAATATGGATACGGGATTTTGTGCTTATGCCTACTGATTATAGGAGTAATTGCATTTAGCTTTACCCAAAAAAGCAAGGACAACAAGAGGCTTAAGCAACAAAAAGAAGAAATACTGGATAAGAATGAGCTTCTGCATCGTAATGAAGAGGAGTTGAAACAGCACATGTTTTATCTGGAACAAACTCAGGAAATGCTTGCTGAGCAAAAAGAGCAGTTGATGTTGGTACATAATCGTGTGCAGGAGAGTATTGAGTACGCCAAGCAGATCCAGGACTCCATCTTACCTAATGATGAGTATATCAAAGAACTATTTCCTGAGAGCTATCTCATCTTCATGCCTAAAGATATTGTGTCAGGAGACTTCTATTGGGTTTCTCAGCAGGAAGAGTACCAGATTATCATTGTTGCAGATTGTACTGGCCATGGGGTTCCCGGAGCACTGATTACATTGATTGGACATAGTTTACTCACAGAAGCTATTCAGGTCCATCAAATGAGCAATCCTAGTGCAATTCTCACATTTTTACATCAAAAATTACTTGAACGTTTATGCTATCATGAATCTTCTCGCCTACACGGCATGGACATTGGAATTTGTATTATACAAAAGAGTGGTAGTGAATATAATGTATGTTACGCAGGAGCTAAAAACACCCTATGGGTGATTAAAGGCAGCGAAGTGAGTAAAGTAAAAGGCAACAGGATTTCATTAGGAAGTTCTAGACAAGATGCTTCATTTGATATGCATCAGTTAAGATTAAGTAGAAATGACAAAATTTATTTGACATCTGATGGTCTTGTAGATCAGCCTAACGAGGAAAGGAAAAGGTTCGGGTCAGCCCAGTTGGCCAGTTGTTTCAGGGCATGGCATCACCTGCCTATGGAAGCTCAGAAGAAATACCTTCTGGCAGCTTTTGATGATCATCAACAAGGCGCAGAACAGAGAGATGATATAAGTCTAATAGGGGTAAGTTTTCAATAAAAAAAGAAAAAATGCATACACTCCCATACGAAGATCTTTTTATCAGGCAACATCCTGATAGTCTGATCTCTTACAAAGGTCCTATTACACCGGAGGTAATTGCTAAAATTGTGGAGCAGTTAAGGAATAAGTTACCTGCCCCTGAAGTACTCACCAATCGTATATCAGCCATTTCTATAGAGTTGGCGCAAAACATGCAACACTATTCGCTGGAATTGATCAACTATGGTGAGAAAATGGAAAGAGTAGGGTGGTTTCAGGTACTTGATGAGCAAAGTGAACTTGAAATTAACTGCGGTAATGTGCTCAGCAAAGAAGTGGTAGAGCCCCTGATTCAGCATTTTCAAACCATCAGCCAGTTGGATAAAGAAGGGTTAAGGTGCCTAAAAAGGCAAAGAAGAAGAATGAGACTGGCTGAGGAAGACAAGGGTGCAGGTATAGGACTTATACAGATTACCATATTGGCCGGCAACCCACCTGAAGTAGAGGTTATTGATATCAATAAAGAATTATCTTGTATCATATTCAAAATAAACATAAAGAAATAATATGGAAGTTAGCGGTCTGAAATCCCTTAGTATCAAGGGAGAAAAAGGCACATTTTACGTGCCGGATGTATACTTTGATGTAGAAAGTGGACATTGCCTGATAGAAGGAGAGTCATATCTGGAGAATACCTGGACCTTTTTTGGTGATCTGCTGAACTGGCTGAAGGCATTTGCAGAAACCAAAAGACCTATCGTATTTGATTTTAAACTTTCGTACTTCAATACCAGCTCTTCAAAAGGAATATTGCAGTTGTTAGAGTTTTTACAAGCCTATGAAGAAGAAGGAGGAGAGGTAACGGTGAACTGGTTTTATCCTGAGCATGATGAAGACCTTAGAGAAGAGGCTGAAGATTTTATGATAGACACAAATCTGAATATTAATCTGCTCTCTTTTTGAGTAGCTGAATTTTCAGATAGAAATTCAAACTTTATAAAAGTCAACACTTTGTAAATATTTACCAGAATGCAAAGTCAAAAAAATACGGTATTTGTTGTAGATGATGATGATACATTCACGGCTACTATAGCAGCTTTTCTGACTAGAAAAGGCTACGATGTACGTGAATTCTATACAGTGGAAGATTGTATGGCGCAGCTTAAGGAAGAAAAGCCATCCTTAATCATTACAGATTATAACTTTTCTACTGAGGATGACAAAAGTGCTAATGGTTTTCAGTTTTACACATGGGTAAAAGAGGAACACAGCGAAATTCCTTTTATCGTATTTAGCGGACAAGATGATGGAGGGCTCGTGCTTAAAATGGTAAGAGAGGGCATCAGGCACTATATTATCAAAGACAAAAACATGTTTGCTGAGCTAGATGAAAGCTTATCTGAGGTTTTTGAAAACTAAATTTCACGTACGAGCAAAGTCCACTCAGTATTTTCTAGTATTTGCGTAGCCTGCTTGGTAGACAGGTCTTTAGGAAGCAGATAAGGTTGAATTTCTCCTTTATCTGCCTCCTTTCTTTCATGCGCTAAAACTTGTTCTTCCAGTACATTATAAATAAAAGGACTATTGAGCTTTATAGTAGACAAAGTATCTAATTTAGTATTCATCATAAAGATGCTTTCTTCTCCCAGAAGGTAAAAGTTACCACTTTCATTCCAAAAGCTATTGACGTTGCCTACCGTGAAAGGCTGGTCTGCAATGAGTTTGCCTTCCTGGTATAGACGAAAGCCCTGCTCTTCAATATTTTTAAAATACACCTGCAACACATATTCCTGATATATACTGGAAAAACCATTGGCAGGTGCCATGGTCTCTTCTTCCAGAGTTTGATCTGAAAAGTTATAACGAATTTGTTTTACCTGCTCGTCTTCTTTGTAGCTAAGCTTTATTTGCCCATCTTTTGCTTCAAGGGCATGTTCTCTTACATCAATGTTTACTTTTCTGAGCGTGTCAATATTTTTATTACCCAGGTGGTAGGATAAGAGCGTACCGGATTTCTGGTCTACATAAACGATAGCACTCTTACCATCCACATACTTCCAGATAGGCTCATATATCTCCCCAAAGTCAATCAATTGGGTCCACTCCTCAAGAGATGCATCATACTCATAAAGCCTGCACCACTCATATTCTTCTTTCATGAGGCTACCTTTGTAGAAAGCAAAATAGTATTTGCTTAGGTCATCTCTTGCCTGAAAACCATAGTGCGTTTCCGGGTTTTTAGCTTTATTTTGGCATAGTACTCCTTCTCTTTGGCTCAATGCGATCGTATCCTCAGATAATATTTTCCGTAAGTCAGAATCGGTGGTCTTCACCCTCAGTGTCTTATATTTTTCGTCAGCAGTGACAATAAGGATGTTTCCAAAGTCAGTCTGGGTAATAGTATCATGAGAGTTGGCAGAAGCTTCCTCTTGCTGATTTGGGGTGTTACAGGCTGCTAATACCAGGCAGAGCAGTACAATGAGTCGGAGGGAAAAAAATTGCATAAGTATGTTGTTCAGTTGAAAAAATACAATAACTGCTTACTTGATTAACAGCTGTAATTTGAATGAGTTTGTTTAGCCCTTAGATAAAGAAAATATCTTCATCGGGTAGCTATTTTTGACACATCTCATTAAAATTGCAATGCCCAAAAAACAAATCCCTCTTAGCTATGCAGCAGTATCATGATTTGATGAAGCATATTCTGGACAATGGTGTCAGGAAAGAAGACCGTACCGGAACGGGTACAGTAAGTATTTTTGGCTACCAAATGCGGTTCAACCTGCAAGAAGGTTTTCCTCTGGTGACTACCAAAAAGCTGCATCTGCGCTCTATTATCCACGAGCTGTTATGGTTTTTGCAGGGAGATACCAATATTCGCTATCTGAAAGAAAATAAAGTGCGAATCTGGGATGAGTGGGCTGACGAAAATGGCAATCTTGGGCCGGTATACGGCTATCAGTGGCGTAGTTGGCCTACACCTGATGGAAGACATATTGATCAGATCAGCCAGGTAGTCAATCAGATCAAGCATACGCCTGATTCTCGGCGGATTATAGTTTCGGCATGGAATGTCGCCAATATTGAGAACATGGCGCTGCCGCCTTGTCATACACTTTTTCAGTTTTATGTAGCCGAAGGTAAACTCTCCTGTCAGCTCTATCAACGTAGTGCTGATGTCTTCCTCGGAGTACCTTTCAATATTGCTTCCTATGCCCTGCTAACCATGATGATGGCTCAGGCCTGTGGGTTGGAGGCGGGAGACTTTGTGCATACTTTTGGCGATGCACACCTATACAGTAACCACCTGGAACAAGCTCAGCTACAGCTTAGCCGTGAACTTCGCCCCTTACCTGTAATGAAAATCAATCCTGAGGTAAAAGACATATTTTCCTTTAAATATGAAGATTTTACCTTGGAGAATTACAATCCACATCCCCATATCAAAGCCGAAGTGGCGGTATAGAGGGATTTTGGTAAGTATAAATCAGCTTATAGGCTTATACTTTATGCGTATGGCTTATCTCATTTAGGTGATCTTATTTATATTCTGCATTTCTTACACTTCTGATATATCTATCTGAAAGGCGGTATCTTTTTGCTTTCAGGGCTTCATGTTTGATACAGTTTAACCAGGATAGCGTCACTGCTTCCCAATCACAAAGTTTAACTGTATATCCGAAGGATCATGAAGAAGATGTATGTATTTGCGGTGTTTATTTTGGTGTCTTTTAGTGCGATGACAATGCCTGATTATGGGTTGTGGTGCGACGGCAAGGTGTTATTGGAGAATGGTAAAACGTTTGAAGGAGACATCAGCTACGATCTTAAGTTTGAAGTAGTAAGAATCAAGACCAATGGTATGACGCAGGCTTTTACGGCAGAGAGCCTTGCTTACTTTGAGTTGTTTGATCCCATTAAGCAGATTCGTCGTAAATATGTATCCGTTGATACTCCCGTATACCCCGGCTACCAGAGAAAAGCTTTTTTTGAAGTCATCTCTCACGGTGAGCTTGCGATGCTTAGAAGAAGCGAATATGTGCGTCGTCCGCGAATTACTGAAGACATGCGTGCACCCCATATCTATCTGAATACGGTATGTAAGCATACGTACTTCATGCACGAAGAAAGTACAGGCTTGACCCCTATCAATGATTTTGAAAAAGAAATTTTGCCTCGGATGACTAGATATGAAGATGAAGTGGTGAGGTATATCAAGCGCTGTAAGCTCAAGTTAAATAAAGTACATGAGCAGCTAAGGGTAGTAAACCTTTACAATATGCTATATGCCAATGAAAACAAACTGGCAGCCAGCAGCAGTCCTAAGAAAGATAGAGAAGTGACTTATAATTTTCGCTAGACCGAGAAGCCTTCATCTTTGACAGGGCTATGCCAGATTTGATAATTTTCGGGAAAAAGCGAAGTAACATCGGTTTGCTGCTCAAAAATACCGTAGACTGTAGCTCCACTACCACTCATACTGGCGTAGCTGGCTCCTGCCTGGTATAATTGATCTTTGATCTGGGCGATAGCCGGATATTTTGAAAAAATACTCTGCTCAAAATCATTTTGAATAAGCCCTTTCCATTCCGAAAGAGGCTTTTTTTCTATGATCTCCTTGAGATCGTTTTCCGGCTCCTGAGGACTGATGCCTGCATAAGCCTCGGCAGTAGCTACATGGATAGGAGGAGTAATCAGCACAAAAAATTGTTGTGAAATGGAGAGAGAAACCTCATCAAATTCATTACCTGTACCATAAGCCATTACTGCCTTATTTTTGATAAAGAACGGACAGTCGCTTCCCAATTTGGCCGCATACTCTTCCAGCAGAAAATCATCCAGAAAAAGGTCAAACATCTGATTCAGACATTTCAAGGAGAATGAGGCATCAGCGGAACCACCTCCCAAACCTGCGCCAATTGGAATTACTTTGTGCAGGTGAATTTTTACCGGAGGAAGGTTGAAATCTTTTTGCAGTAGTTGGTATGCCTTGCTACAAAGATTGTCTTTTTCGTCTCCCGGAATGGCTAAACCGCTGCTGCTAAAACCAAACTTATCACTTTTTATGATTTCCAATACATCCGTATAAGGCAAGGGTACAAAGCAGGAAGCAATGTCGTGGAACCCATCCGGACGTTTGCGGAGAATGTTCAGCCCCAGATTGATTTTAGCATTAGGAAAGACCACCATGTTTTGATGAGAGATAAAGAATGAATAATGATTATTGAAATGACGAATAATGATAAACAGTGTAACACCCCATTTATCACTATTCATCAATCATTTGTCATTATTTAGAAAGGTCAGCAATTAATTCTTCAGTGATGCCTGAGGAGGAGAAGCCGCCATCATGCATCAGGTTTTGCATAGTCACCATGCGAGTAAAGTCAGAGAACATTGCGATGATATAGTTTGCGCAGTCTTCAGCACTGGCATTGCCCAGCGGAGACATTTTATTGGCATAATCAAAGAATACATCAAAGCCTGTAATTCCTGTGCCAGCAGTAGTTTTGGTAGGTGACTGGGAAATAGTATTTACCCTCACCTTCTTTGATTTGGCAAAGCGATAACCATAACTGCGCGCAATAGATTCCAGCATCGCCTTGGCCTGTGCCATGTCGCTATAGTCCGGGAAAGTACGCTGAGAAGCAATATAGGTCAGTGCCAGTATGGATCCCCACTCATTCATGATCTCCATTTTTTCAGCAGTCTGCATGACCTTATGAAATGATAGTGCTGAGATATCCAGTGTCTTCTGAAACCAGTCATAGTTCAGATCGCCATAGTCACGGCCTTTGCGTACGTTAGGGCTCATGCCTATAGAGTGCAGCACAAAATCCAGATTACCTCCCAGCGTGTTTACTGATTCCTGATACAGTTTTTCAAGATCTTCTACCGCAGTAGCATCAGCGGGGATTACTTTAGCTTCGCACTGCTCAGCCAGTTCATTAATTTTACCCATACGTAAAGCAATAGGGGCATTAGTCAAAGTAAAAGATGCCCCCTCTTCATGTGCCTTCAGTGCTACTTTCCAGGCAATTGAATTCTCGTCAAGAGCACCGAAAATAATGCCCCTTTTTCCAGCTAATAAGTTATAAGCCATATCGGTTGATTGTTGTGAAAATTAATTTTGTGCTTGTTTGCTTGGGGCAAAGGTAAGAACAATTTACGAATTTGCTTAAGTCCTGTTTTTAGGCATTTCTATTGGTGAAATAAGGGCCTTACTGTTGAGCTGGTGAGGAATGAAGAGGCAAATTGTAGAAGGCTTGTGTGATGAGATATACATTAAGCCTTTGCAAGGCACGCAATAAGCCTTTGCACGACATGCAATAAGCTATTGCATGGCATACAATAAGTTGTTGCACGCCTCACAACAAGCTATTGTAAGGCGTACAAATGGCTATTGCATGGCCTGCATATTCTTAGACAGTATTTTATTCATCTGAAAGACCTTAAGACTATCCTGGTTGCGGGCGAAAAACAAATGCCAGCTATCTTCAATCGGTATTTTAACAATGCTGCGTACGTCACCTCTAAGTTTGATACCTGTTTTTGCCGGATCAACAGTTTCAAATGAGTTTCCATCCTGATTGGCAAGTACAAGTCCGTAATTAGCGTCATAGCGCCCGGTGCTTACGCGGACCAAAGATTGATTACCTCCAAGGATCAAGTCAGGATACTTATCGTCATTTACTGCCAAAGAGGTAATGGCGTAAATAGGAGAGAATTGCGCTTCAGCAGGTAATGGTACGATCTTGAAGCTGCCCTCTTCGTTTTGCAAATAAACGGATTCCAGCATATGAGCATACAAGGTATCTGCGCCATTAAGCTGTTCCTGAGGGAAGAAATCCTTTGGGGCAGTCTGGGAAAAAGTCTTGTAGTCATAAAACTTCTTCTTCAGAGAAATGATTTGGCCAAGCAACTCATCTTTGCTGTAAGCAAACACTTCCTCCCCCTGTAGATAGTGGGTAAAGATAGGGTCAATAGAGCCATTACCGTCAAAATCTTTATAGACAAGGCGGGCAGGTTGCGCTGCTTTGACATGGTAAAGATTATTCTTGCCAAAATTACCTGCGATAAAGTCAGTGTCTCCATCCTGATCAAAATCTCCTGCGTAGAGGGTATTCCACCACCCGGAGGTTTTTGCCAGTGAAGGAAGTTCTGCCGCCTGAAGGGTTTTCCCTCCTTCATTATAAAATACGCTGATTGGCATCCATTCTCCTACGACTATCAGGTCTTTGAAGCCATCAGCATTCAGGTCATCAAAGTGCGCGGCCGTGATCATGCCTTTTTCTGAGAGGGCCGGACTAAAAGTATCTGTGATGTTGGTAAATTTTCCCAAACCATCATTTTCCAGCAGATAACTTTGTGGAGCTAAGGGGTATCGGCCCGGAACCAATCTCCCGCCTACAAACAGATCCAGGTCTCCGTCGTTCTCCAGGTCAGCTACGGCAATGCTACCACCACTGCTCAGCATCTCTGGCAAAGCACCTTCGGCACGACTGAAGTTTCCGCGTCCATCATTAAGATATAAGCGGTCTTGGAGGGAGGCATCCCGTTCGGCAAAGTCACTACCACCACTGACGACGTACAGGTCCAGATCACCATCCTGATCCGCGTCAAAAAATAAGGCATCACTGTCCTCAGATTTGGCATCATCTGCTAATGCTGAGCTTTCAATTTTGGAAAAAGTGCCATCAGACAATTGACGGTAAAGTTGTCCGGCCTGTCCTTTTGCCCCGCCCAGGTAGAGGTCTTCACGGCCATCGCCATCCACATCGCCTTTGGCAATTTTAGGGCCCAGGTTAGAAATACCATAAGGCAGCATCTTATCCCTTTTGAAATCAAAAAAGGTGTTCTCCTGATGGGTGAAATTAATGTTGAGTTTATCGTTTTTTGCCTGAAATAATGTGCTCTGATTTGTTGCTGAATGATTTTCCTGGGCCGCTTTTGCTTGGGAGTAATCAAGCTGGAGGGATTGATCGGCTTTTATTTCAGGTAAAATTTGCTGTTTGCCATCGGGCCAGATGATCTTAAGACTATCCAAGGCCCTGTTTTCACCTAAACCAAAAATCAATTCATAACTTACCGAAGATTGAAAACCTCTTACCGGGATCATCTCCTGGTATTGTGTTCTTCCATCGTCATAAGTATACACTTTGCTCCCTACTCCAAACGGATTCTTAGCCTGCCCCTTGAGACGAACTTTCAGGTAGTGATGGTTCAGAAGGCTTTCACTATTGTTTCTGTATGCAAATACATCTTCGTTGACATTATTGATAATCAGGTCCAGATCACCATCATTGTCCAGGTCAGCATAGATAGCTCCATTGGATTGTGTTTGCTCATCCAGTCCCCATGCAGTAGCCTGATTCTTAAAGCTCAAGCCTCCCTGATTCTGATAGATGTAGTTTTGCGCGTCTATGGAAGGCATATTTTCTACCAGACCCATAATTTCCACATCCATATTTTCACGCTGGCTTTTTACCTGCTCATTGACCACATAGTTCATAAAATCCATATCCAGGTAATTGCGGGCGTAGCCATTGCTTATGAATAGGTCTTTCCAGCCATCCAGGTCGTAATCGGCAATAAGTGCGGCCCAACTCCAGTCGGTGCTGGAGATACCGGCCAGTTGTCCCACTTCGCTGAATGAATTATTTCCATTATTCAACTGAAGCATATTGCGCATTGTCTGATAATGAAAACCACTATTGATCAGCCGCAAATATTTGTCATAATTTTCAGGTCCCAGCGACATTTTCAGTCGCTCGTTTCCTTCGGGAAGCATATCCAGGGAAACAATGTCGGGAAGGGCATCATTATTCAGGTCAGCAGCATCACTACCCATAGAAAATAAGGAAACGTGATTCATATAATTTCTCAGGGACTCAGTAAAACTCCCATCCTGCTGATTGATGTAGAGATAGTCTTCTTCGTTGTAATCATTGCTCACATAGATATCAAACCAGCCATCCTGATTGACATCGGTAATGCTCACTCCCAGACCAAAGCCCAAAACATTTTGGATGATGCCGGCCTCCTGGCTCACGTCTATGAACTTGTTATTGTCATTTCTGTATAATTTATCTCCCAGCATAGAGTTTGTTCTGCTTTTCAACTGCCCTGTTACATTACTGAATCCTGCATATTCCTGCGTAGAATGGTTAAGCACATAGGCATCCAGGTCTCCATCCCGGTCATAATCAAAGAAGCTGGTTTGTGTGGTATAGCCAGGGTCAGCTAGTCCATAGGCTTCTCCCATTTCTCTGAAGGTGATTTGCTGACTATCGGTAGCTCCATTGTTGATAAAGAGCAGGTTTTTCCGTTTACTGGGGTCAGCAGCTGCCGAACGGCACACGTAAATGTCGAGCCACCCATCTCCATTGACATCAGCCATGCTGACTCCGGTATTCCAAAGGCCGGCGGCAGCTACTCCTGCTTCTTCAGTAATGTCTTCAAACTCCCAGTTGCCTTTATTGAGATAAAGCTTGCTGGCGACCAGGTTACCACTGAGATAAATATCGGGAAGGCCATCGTTGTTAATATCTCCTACGGCTACACCACCTCCATTGTAGAAATAACCATACTTCATGACATTAAACTCCTCGGTTTCTCTCAGTACATTCCTGAAATGAATGCCGGTATCGTCAGCAGGCATTTTGGTGAATAATGTTTGTGCTTCTTCAGTATCATCACAGGCTGAGAGTAAGCCTAAGCCTGAAATTCCGATCAAGAAATAGGTCAGTAGTTTGTTCATAACAAGGATAAAGATAAAAAAAAGTGCCAGGGACACTGGCACTTTTTGAGAGAAAGTCAGTATAAATTAGGGCTTAGCATCCCACCAGAGTTTAGTAGTTCCGTTATCAGGACCACCAAGTAAATTATCTACTGCTGCATTAACAGCCTCAGCATTGGTAGTAAACTCGCCATCTACAAAAGGCACTCTTCTGGGCACAGTAGTCACCGGAATGGCCGGGTCATCAGTATTCAGACGATCGTAGAAGGTGGGGTAACCTGTTCTTCTTTTTTCTGCCCAGGCCTCCTGAGAGTTGGGATAAAGAGAAATCCACTTCTGTGTGATGATTTGTTCCAACTGTTCCTCTACACTGCCTCCGGCATTGTAGGCAACAGGTACTTCAGAAGGTGCAGGATCAGTTCCATTGTAAGAATCAGGTGTATTGGGGCTGCTTACATAAGGATTACCAGCCAGATTATTTCCGTCTAAGCCATATTCTTCATGAGAAGTAACGATACCATCCTCATAAAAGCTTTGAGCAGTTCCTCCACCCATATTCCATCCTTCTAATGCGCCTTCAGCTCTCAGGAAGTAAGACTCAGCAGCGTTCATCACCACATAGTTCGGGCCGGGTGCTCCAGCTTCAGTATATGCCGGAGCCATATCAGAAGCTATTGTATTAAAGCTGGTACCCTGTTTGGCCACCTGAGACTGTCCGTTTCTCATACCTTCGTAGGGGAATGAAATACCGGCAGGATCATCAGTAGGATCTGGCTCAGCGGCAGGAGCAGCATAATACTGTATCCGCGGATCTTCATATCCTTTGAGGATACTTTCCATATCGGCACTCATACGAAACTCTCCCCATTGAGTAATAGTATTGTAAGGGTTTCTGAAATCAGCGTCTGTCTCTATGATGGCATTGTCCTCATTGTTCTCAATGAACTTATCAACTGATACTGCCTTTTCTGCTTCGGTTCTGCTTAGCTCTGGATCTACATATTTAACCCTCATGGCCAGACGAAGGCGCAGTGTGTTCGCAAATTTAAGCCACTGATTCACATTGCCTCCGTAAACCAAATCATTAGCTCCTAAGAAAGAAGTTTCATCTGCATTGCTTTGCAAAACCGGAATCGCCTCATCCAGGGTAGTAAAGAAATCCGCGTAGATATCTTCCTGTGCATCATAGGGTACTGATCTTTCTCGGTTTCCAAACTCTGAGTAAGGTATAGGCCCCCAATAGTCAGTCATTCTATGGTAAGACCACACCCGCCATACTTTCATCATGGCGTTTTCCAGTTCAAAGCCATTTTCAGCGGCAAAATCCTCTGCATATTTGATCTGAGGAGCGGCACTGGAATAGAAATAATTAAACGCTCCATTGAGCCAGCCACCTACCAGGATAAACTTATCAGAGTTGAAGTTGGGGGCTGTAGTGGCAAAGTAGCCTCCATAAATATCCGAAAATAGTGACTGAGTAAGCTGGAATGGCCCCCTTGCAGGGTCTCCTAAGAAAGTAGGGGTATACATTGCTGCCTTTACTACTGCTCCGTACTCGCTTTGAGTAAGGTTATCTACCGTCAGATTTTTAGGATCCGTATTCAATTCCGTAAAATCATCGGTACAGCTATTGACCAAAAAAAGAATGGACAAAGCTGCTATATATAATATACTACGATTCATCTTCATCATGTTTTTTGCTATTAAAAACCAAGTTTTAATGATACACCAAAGCTCCTGGTTGTAGGAGGAGCAAAAGAGCTTAAGCCTTCTGCATTGTTGGTTACAGACTGAACGGCTTCCGGGTCAAAATATTCCGTTTTGTTACTGAAGAAGAACAGATTTCTTCCCACAACAGATAAACTTGCGCTACGGAAGGGCAGGCTGGATAGCGTGCTCTCCGGTACGTTATAGCTAAATGCAAGCTCTCTCAGGCGAATGTTAGAGGCATCTCTGATAAAAGCTTCCCCTACCGGTGTATTTCTACCCCCTAATCTGTTCCATAAGTCTTCCGCACTGACTTGAATATTATTTGGTGTCTCTGTAGGCGCTCCGGTTTCATCTACCAATACAGCTGTTTCTCCTGCAAAGATGTTTTCTCCAAATACTAAGCTTCCGTCTCTTCCCTGAGCAGTATAATCAAGTAATCCGCTACCTGCCATGATGGCTTCAGTAAATACGGTCACCTGTCCACCCTGACGCATGTCAACCAAAGCTCTTAAAGAGAAGTTTTTGTATTTGAAAGTATTGTTAAGTCCCAACAGAAAATCGGGGTTAAAATTAGCCACCGGTACAGTTTTACCAGCGGTGACCACTGGTAAACCTTGTGAGTCAATCAGCACATTTCCATCATCATCTCTTGCAAATCCACGTGAGTACTGGTTTCCGAAAGGTTCGCCTGCTTCAATTCTGTATTCGTTCAAGAAACCGCTACCCTGAATCAATACATCAACATCATCAGAAATTTCAACTACTTCACTGACATTTCTGGCAAAGTTAGCATTCAAATCCCATGAGAAATTAGGTGTAGTTACCGGAGTGATTCCTAATACAATTTCTAAACCTTCGTTTTGAATATCGGCACCATTGAGAAACACACTGCTTACACCTGATGCTACTGGCACATTGGTGGCAAATAGCTGATCAAAAGTATTAGACTTATAGTAAGTGAAGTCAAACCTTAGATTATCATCCAGGAATCGGGCATCAAAGCCTGCTTCCCAAGTGGTAGTTCTCTCCGGCTTCAAATCAGCAAGGGGTAAAGTAGGGCTTAGAGAAATAGTACCTGCTCTTACATTGGCCTGTCTGGAAAGACGGTAAGGATCAGTATCGTTACCTACTTCAGCCCATGAGCCTCTTAATTTCAGGAAACTGAAAGCAGTAGGAAGGTCTACCAAATCACTTACTACCGCAGTTAGTCCTACAGAAGGGTAGCTGTAAGAACGGTTCGCTTCAGGTAGCGTAGAGCTCCAGTCGTTTCTGAAAGAACCGCTCAAGAAAATAGCATTATAAAAGCCAATTTCTCCAAAAGCATAGACCGACTGCTGCTCTTTTTCAGCATAATTTTCGTTAGGACGAGGATTTAAGGTATTACCCAGTGCGAATAGGTTTTCTACACTGAAGTTGTCTCCCGCGCCTCCTACACTCTCAGCCTTGGCTATTCTCAGGTTAGCACCAGCGTTAAGCCCTAATGAGATATTCTCTGTCAGGTCTTTTTGATAGCTTAATAGTACGTCTGAGTTCCACTCCAGCCCATAGCTAAAGGTTTTGGAGTATGATCCTCCGTCTGCGGTAATGTAAGTGTCTACATAGCGTAAGAATTCCTCATAAGTACTACTGCGGTCAATACCAGATCTGCCCAGTAAAGATAAATCATCAGTGATTTGATACTTCAAAGAGACTAAGCCCAGTACCCTTTCATCTATCTGAGGGCGTTTTACATTATTTACTGTCCAGTAAGGGTTTCCCGCTTCGTTGGATCTTGCCACATAGAAATGCTGTCTCAATTGCCCCGCCTCATTGAAGAACTGATAGTGCTCCAAGTCCCGTGTGCGTATGTTTCTGGGAAGAATATATGCGTAGCGCAAAGGGTTATCAAAAGTTTCTCCGCTTAACAATACATCAGAGAAATTACTACGGATATAAGTCACTTTGGTGTCAAGAGTCAGCTTTTCGTGCAGCTTAGTGTTATTTCTCAGGCTCAGATAATGTCTCTGCAGGTTATTTTGCGGAATAATACCTTTACCGTCAGTATAGGTATAGTTGACATGCGTATTGGAGTTTTCATTTTTAATATTTACTCCTACACTGGCAGCAATGGTATGTCCGGTCTGGAAGAAATCTCTGACATTATCCGGTTGACCTTGAAGCGCATAAGTACCTCCTACAGAAGCAAGGTAATCAGGGTCGTTGGACCAATGGTCTACAATCTGTCCGGTTATTCTAGGCCCCCACGAAGTATAAGCCGCGGGAGAATATATACCCGCTGAGCCTTGTGCGTACTCATTCTGGTATTTAGTCAGTAGTATGGGGGTATTAGCCTGGTAGTTAAATCCCAGGTTGGCAGTAACTCCATCAGGGGCATCTTCACCAGATTTGGTGGTTACGATAATTGCACCATTATTAGCACGGCTTCCGTAAAGTGCAGCCGCATTACCACCTTTCAGCACAGATATACTGGCAATATTGTCAGGTGAAATATCGGCAATACTACCCCCTATCGGGATACCATCAACCACATAAAGGGGCTGGCTACCATTGGGCTGTAGTGAGCGGTTACCTCGTAGTACAACTTTGGTAGGAGCTCCTACACCAGCACCAGTAGTAGTGATGGCTACACCGGCTACTTTCCCACTTAAACCTTCGGTTATGTTCAAAGGTCTTGTTTCTTCAATTCCCTCGCTTGCGACCTCCTGCGTACTATAGGTTAGTGTACGCTTCTCCTTGGTAATACCGAGGGCAGTAACCACTACCTCGCCAAGTTGCTGTAAATCGGGCATAAGCACTACATCAATGGTAGATCTGCCGTTTACTTCCTCAGTAACAGATTCAAAACCTACCGAGGTAAATACAAGTGTGGGATTATCTCCTGAAACGTTGATGGAATAATTACCTTCAACATCGGTGACGGTTCCGGTACTTGTTCCTTGTACGAGTACGTTCACACCAGGTAAAGCAGAGTCATCATCTCCTGATATCACTTTACCTCTTATAGTGCGTGTTTGCGCCTGTGCATCAAATACTGATAGCAGCAGTAAAAAACAAATAAAAAAAAGTAAGGATTTTCTCATAGTAAAATTTAGTTAATCATGTGAAAGTTTCCTGATTCTTAGTGGAGTCAGAAGGTGTTAAGTTTGGTTAATAGGGGGTTCATGAAAATTTTGTTTTGGTTATTAATGAATGAAAAGCAATTTATTTTGATAAATATCAGAATATCCTGCATAAGATTACAGCGAAAAGAATCATTATTGACAACTTTTTAAACTTCTCCGAAAAAGGGTCAATAAATTGCAAAACTTCGTTTTTGAATAGCAAAACCTATAACAAAATTGAAATAAATGTATCGGTTACGTTACCATTAATCATCAAATGAAAATGCTCCTGACATCTGTATTCCGGAGTATTGGAATACTATTAAGTCAGAAATACCAAGCACCTCCGATTTGCATTCTTGCATAATCTGCAAAGGCAAAGCAGACAAAATTATTACTTATGTATCTTCTTCCTTTTACAGGTCTAGTCAAAATATTTTTAACCAGCTAAATGAATACTCAATAGTGCATTCTAAAGACTAGTATAGCTATAAATATAAGAAAAAAAACACGCTTCACTAACATCCAATGGCTTTAATTTCCTTTCTGTATTCAAGGCTTAGCTAGTCCTATCTATGGGTAGAATAACTTCCCATATTCTTCCTCCGGTTTCTATAATGTATACATGATTGTCAATCATCAAGGCATCCGTGGGTCCTCTGAAACCATCTGCAATTCTGTAGCAGTGCACTATATAGTTATCAAGATCGGCCTTATACTCAAGTTCCATATGGATCAGATCGCCGCCCAAAAGAGAGAGTCTACGCATTAGACTGGATTGTGCACCAAATGAATAGCCCAGCACAAAACCATCACCTTTGAAGGGTTCCGACAGCAGGCTGTCCTGATCAAAAAACAATCCTAGGGGAGAGCGATGGCCGGTAAATGTGCCTACTGCTTCTCCGGTATCATCTCCATCCATGACTTCACCCGTCTCTACATCACGGTAAAAATTTGCATCAGGGCCATAGTTTAATACTGGTAGGGTAAACTCAAGGTCTATCGGTTTTTTAGGAAAATCAGGGTCAGTTTTAAAGTAGTTATGATTATAGGCATAAGCAGCCGGATTAATAAATGGATCTTTCTCCGGATCAGGCTCCCAGTCTGCATACTGCTGAGGGTTATCGGTATTCCCCATTCTCCAGGGGAAACCGTAATGATATCCTTCCCTGAGCCAGAACATATCTTCGGGATGGTCATAATCAGAAGAGTTGGATACTGCGAATAAATGACCAGCAGGAGAGAATTCCAGGTCATAGGCATTCCTTACACCATCGGCAAAGAGATATCCTTTTTCTGCCAGAAAAGTAGAGTCATCTTTGAGTACAATGTCCTTCCCATCTATAGGTAACCTGAAGACGCAGGCAGTCAGAAAAGACTCCCTCAGTCCGGGGTAACGTCCATCATTGTCCTGCACTTCTCCATGGTCTGTACGTGCTCCACTATTCACATAAATGTATTCTTCATTTGGATCAATGGCGATGCCGTTGAACTCATGACTGTACAATGTTTTGGGTTTGCCGTATAGCTCAGTAATGGCTAATGTATCCCAAACATACTTTCCTTCAGCACTGAGTTCGCCTCGCATCACAATACCTTTAGTAGCAGTGTTGTCATTGTAAAATTTATTGCCTACCAGAAAAATGCTGCTATCCCGGAAGTGCATGCCCTGAAGAGACTCTACCCCATGATCCTCCACTGAGTAAACTTTTTCATCGTAAAGAGAGTCCTGATTCCTGTATATCCTGTAGATATCTCCTCTCATGGTATTATAAAAAAAGTCACCCGTAACAGGGTCAAGGCAGAGGCGGATTGCGCCTCTTTCTATCTCCATAAAAGGGTTTACACCCACATTTTCTACCAGTGCCCTGACTTCTCTTTCGTCGGCAGGCTTTTCCTGAACTTTAGCAGTAGATTCTGACTGTTTGCAAGCTGGAATAAGCGCAAGACAGCATAATATTACCAATGATAATTGGCTATTCATCTAAAAGATAAGTAAGCATACGAAGAAAGGTTAGCGGTTCCTTTACTCAACTATCCAGTATGGACGGGAAATTCCGTTGAGGTCATAGACAACATCTCCTGCCCTGATTGTAAGCTCACATTGTAGTTTTTGTGTGCCATCCATTCTGTATCCTCCTGAGTCAATAAAGCCAAATTCTCCTTCAAGCAGGCTAAATACTGCGATGTCGGCAACTGCTCCCTCACTCAGGTGGCCGAGTTCCTCCCGATGGATTACCTGGGCGGGTTTCCAGGTAGAGGCTTCTATCACTTCTTCCAGCGTCATACCCATATTAAGAAATTTGGACATGATATTAAGCTGATCTTTCATCCCGGCATTCATGCTTCCTGTGTGTAAGTCAGTGCTGATCGTATTAGGACGAAAGCCTTCTTTCATGGCAGGAATCGCCTGGCGGAAAAGGAAACTCCCTCCCCCATGTCCTACATCAAAGATGATCCCTTTCTTCTGAGCTTCATATACATAAGGTCTTACATGCCCTCTCTCATCCACTATGGGAATTCTGCCCGGTACATGCGCAAAAGCATGGGTGAAAATATCTCCGGGGCGCAGCTTTTCCATAAACAAAGTCTCAAGCGAAAGGGGAGGAATATGACCGCCAAAATCTATCATCACGGGTACGTTGGCCATTTCACCGGCAATTACTGCCTGCTCTACGGGCTTCCATTCGGGGCCTGCGTAGTGGGCTACTTTTACGCCTACGATCTCAGGATAGCGCTGCGCCATCATCCCGGTCATTTTGCCATCCATATCGTTGAGGTTTTGCTCATACGGTCCACCTTTCATTCCGGAGCCTACAATGTTGAGGAAAGAAAGTACCCTTGTTTTGGATTGGTCTATGGTCTGCTCCTTAAAAGTATTGAAGTTTTTCCAGCCTGCTCCTCCCACATCTACCACAGTAGTTACCCCTGCTCTGAATGTAAAACCATCAGGAGGAAGTGCTGTAAAGCTGTTGCTAAGGTAAGCATCCGGCTCAGTGCCGTGAAAATTATGGGAATGAATGTCAATGAGGCCGGGCGTGACGTATAGGCCGCTGACATCTACTACTTTTTCTGCTTCATCTTCGGAAATATTTTTTGCCACGCGTACAATGCTGTCTCCGCTGATGGCAATGTCCATCACTTCGTCAATATTATTTTTAGGGTCTATTACGTGTCCTCCTTTGAGGAGCAGGCTATAGTTTTGTGCCCAGGCCTGACTAACGAGGCAGAGCAAAAGGAAAAGTAAAGGAAGTTTTATTCTCATGGTTCAGGTTTTATGCACTAGAAATATAAAAGACAGGTGATGAAAAGTAGGACCTGCCTGGTCAATATGTTATGAAGTTGCTGCATCTGCCAGCGCCTGTTGCAGACGTGAAGCTACGATTCTTTCCTGTCCGGGACGCATCATCCAGGTAGTGATGCTAATGGAGTCTTCTCCACCACCGGCTACCTCAATAGAGGGGTGGCCGCTACGAAGTACTTCTTTAAGTTCGTTGCCGGAAATCTTTACTTTTTTGGTGTCCCAGGAGACGCCCAGCGTAGGCACGTGATTAGCAATCGGTGGTACATGGATATCAGTAGTTACACCTTCCACAGATTTTGCTGCATCAGCAATATGAGCCACCTGATCTTCCCATAGCTTCCACTCTTTGTCACGATCGCTATTGAGGAAAGCCTCTAAGGCAGCCCACATACCCAATATCTCTTCTTTGTTGATTTTCATTCCTCTGCCGACAGTATCTCCTCTAGGAGGAGCGCTGAGTCGGGCAGCGGCGATCAGGTCTTTCTTACCCAGTAGCAGTCCTGCACTTTGAGGTCCTCTTAGGCCTTTGCCCCCAGAAAAACAAACCAGGTCGTAGCCCATTTGAGTGTATTTCCAGAGGTTTTCTACGGGAGGTACATCGGCCGCACAGTCATTCATGCAGGGGATATTGTTTTTCTTTCCTACTTCCAGCCATTCTTCTACGCTGATCTCTCCATTGGGTTCAAAGGCGTTGATGTAGAGCATCATGGCAGTGTTTTTATTAATGGCTTTCTCCAGGTCTTTGCGACTTTCTACTTCTACCACTTTTACCCCGCAGTTACGCACAGCATGGGCATAGCCAATATTATGCGCCTTTTGGATGATAACTTCAGTTTTCATTCCGGTACCTTCCAGGTGAGGGATTTGCGCAGCTTTTTTCGGGTCCATTCCGGTAAGTACGCCTGCCATCCCGAAGGTCATGGCAGAAAAAGCACCGGAGGTGACCGTAGCAGCTTCACATTTCAACATTTGTGCGATTCTTTCCCCTACTTTGTCCTGTAGCTCATCCAGCATCACGTAGTGCTGGGAAGCATAGTTATAGGCATCCTTCATTTCTTCACGTAGCAGGGAGCCAGTCATGGCAGTATAGGTACCCGCAGCATTGATGAAAGTACGTACTCCCAATTCGGCGAAGTAGTCGCGGTAAAGAGGAGCGGCTGAAGATGCCATGGCTGAGGTAAATGGGGCACTACCCCCAATGAGTCCTCCCACAAATGGCAGGGCAGAGAGGCGTTTGATTAATTGTCTTCGGTCTAGCATAAGATTAGGTGTTAGGTTTAGGAGATTAGGGCAGGGGGTTTGAATGTTTGTAAACTCCAAAACCCTAGCCCTAAAATCAGTCTATACGGAAGCGATACAGTCAATTTCTACCAGTGAATCTCCGGGTACGCCACCGTAAGTAGCGACAGTAGTACGAACAGGAGGGTTGTTACCAAAACGCCCGCGGTACACTTCATTCATAGCAGTATAATCGTTAAGGTCAGCAAGGTAGACATTTACTTTTACCACCTTATCCATAGAGGAACCTGCTTTTTTAAGCTCTTTTTCCAACTCGTTGAGCACGTGATCTGTATGCGCTTTGATATCTCCCTCAAAATGAGCTCCCTTTCCGGCTACGAATACAAACCCTCCATGCTTGACAGATCCTGAAAATAGCGGTACTTCCTGACCAGGCTCAGTGTGAGGACTGAAGGTTTCTTTTTCAGCAGTAGCGGATTCGCTTTTTGCCTGTGCGGCTACACCTAAGCCTGCCACTCCGGCCAGTGAAGCCATCATTTTCTTTAGAATAGATCTACGTTGTGATTTCATACTGTTAAAATTTAGCATTGGTTATATTAAAAAAATCATTTATGTCTGTTTGATACCGTTTTGAATACCTCATCAATTTATACTGCTGTTTCCAGCACCTCTTTGATGCGTCTGGCTACAATAGGTACATGCTCCGGCTGAAGGGTCACCACCGCAATACGAAGCCCATCATCTCCGGCTGAGGTCTCAATCCTGGGTTCTCCCGCTCTTAAAGCTTCTACCACTTCATCAGGCTTGATTTTCACCTTATCCTGATCCCACTTAATATTGAGGCCGGGAAATACGTTGGCCCGTCCCTGAGGAATATAGGTCTCACCGGTTACACCAGCTACAGTCTCTACTTTTTCAGCAATATGTTTTACACGGCCCAGCCACTCCTGCCACTCTTTTTCATGGTCTTTTTCTATATAATGCTTCAAGGCCACATACATACCAAAGATCTCTTCTTTATTCACCTTCATGGAGCGTCCGATCGGGCTCTCATGGGGTGAAAAATTGAGCTTGGCTGCTTCAATCAGGTCTTTGCGTCCATATAGTAGGCCGGCACTTTGGGGACCGCGAATCATCTTTCCTCCTGAGAAAGTAACCATATCAAAGCCTATTTTCTGGTACTTAAACAGGTTCTCAAGCGGAGGTACATCGGCTGCCGCATCTATGAAAGAAGGTATGTTATTGCGTTTGGAGATGGCCACAAATTCTTCATGGCTAATGCTATCTTCAATGCCGTACCAGTCAACCGCACCATTGAAGAAGAGAGACATGACAGTACGTTCATTAATGGCTTCTTCCATTTCCTTCGCATTCTCTACTTCTACCATCTTTACTCCTGCGCTGCGTACTGCCTGATCAAACACATAGCGGTGTTTTTTTTGAATGATTACCTCAGGCTGAGGGCCAGGAAGGTTAGGAATCTGTCTGATTTTCTCCATATCCATACCGGTAATGGCTGCTGCTGTACCAATGGTGAGCGCGCAGGCAGCCCCTGAAGTGACCATAGCGGCTTCCACTTCCAGCATCTCAGCAATTTTTTCTCCTACTTTGTCTTCCACTTCATGCATATTGGCAAAGTCATGCGCGGTAGCATTGATAGCAGCTAAGACTTCTGGCTCCATCAATGAGCCGGATAAAAAAGTCATGGTTCCCCGGGCATTGATCAAGGGGCGTATGCCCAGTTCTTTGAATAAATCTTGTTTTGCGGAAATTGCTGCCGGTGTAGCGGAAGATGATTGGATAGGTATACCACTTCCCACTATACCTCCTATTAAAGGAAGGCTGGCTAAGCGTTTGAGGAGATTTCTTCTATTAAGCATGATTCGTTTTTATGGGTAGTGTAGATTAATTTTCTCAATATTAAATTATTCTGCAAGTTTCTGAGGATTTGCTGTGCTTTATTCCTTCTGTAAAGTTTCCCTTACGGCACTTACTTCTTCGGCACTTATCTCACTGGCATTATTTCCAAAGTTTTGTCGTACATAAGTCAGCACCCGGGCTACGTCTTCATCACTCAAAAAGCTGTGCTGAGGCATCAGGCTATTGTAAGGCTTTCCTTTCACTTCTATAGGACCTTCCAGACCATTCAGAATTACTTCAATCAGCTCACTTTTATCACCCAGCACCCACTTAGTACCTACCAGGGTAGGAAAACGCTGAGAATCGCCCTGTCCGTTGCGCTGATGGCAGGTAGCACAATAGGTATTGAATATCTTGGCTCCCTCTACCGCTACTCCTCTGTCCAGATTATCTTCCGCTTCATCAGGCGTTCTGATATGGGATAGCGTTTTTCTTGCTTCCATGCTGGCTAGTTGTACTTCACCAAAGTCATTTTTGTCGCCTTTGTACATCACCCGCCATATTTTTCCTTTTTCAGTTTCTCCAATATACAAAGATCCATCGGGACCCATGGCGATGCCCATAGGGCGGTAGACTGCATCACTTACATTAACGATAGGGTCAACTCCGGCAAATCCATCGGCAAAAATTTCAAAGTCGCCGGTAGGAGCCCCATTTTCAAAAGGGATGAAGGCAATGATGTAACCGGATTGTGGGTAAGGCGCTCGGTTAGTAGAGCCATGAAAAGCCACGAAAGCACCCTGCTTATAACGTTCAGGAAACTGCTCGCCGGTATAGAAAAACAAATCATTAGGTGCCCAGTGGCCAGGAAAACCCATAATGGGGTCATCACAGTCGCTGCAACGGCCTACCATATTACCATCACCACCATATTCGGGAGCCAGTACTTTTTTCTCTTGCATCTGATCATAATAGCAGTAAGGCCAGCCGAAGTCAGCCCCTTCGGTCACTTTTAAAAATTCTTCGGAAGGTAGCAGTGCACTTTGCCAGGGAGTAAATTTCTGAGGCCATAAGCGAAGTAAGTCATCCCGACCATGCATCACCACATACAGATTATTGTCCATAGGATTCCATTCCATCGCCACTACGCTTCTCATACCGGTGGCAAATTTTTCTCCGTCTTTCTGCGTAAGCCCGGTTTTGCTGGCATCAAAGCGCCATACGCCTCCGTGGTCTTCCAGTTGGGGGCATGGGTCCATCCCAGGCACATTGGGAGTGCGTTTTGGGTCCTGGCAGGCATTGGAAGGAGCGCCAAAAGGCACATACATATAGCCTTCATTATCAAAAGCTACCGGCTTGGTGATATGCTCATGCATACCGTGCTCATGATCGTCAGTTAGTACAATTTCCATTTCGCTGGTAGGTACCAGGTCATCGCTGGTAAGGGCATAGCGATAGACCATCAGCTCAGTACTGAAATAGAGATAGTTATTATGTATTCTCATCGAGGTGCCGTAGCCTCTTTCCCGCTGTGTTTCGCCAAAGGCTTGAATGATATCTGCCTTCCCATCCTGGTTGGTATCTCGTAAAGCTGTAATGGAAAATTTGCCATCAGAAAATCTGTTTTTGACAAAAACATCACCATTATCGCGTACTGCCAGATGGCGCGCACGACCCGGTAAGCTGTCTACTACAACAACAGCCTCAAAACCATCAGGTAGATAAAGTCCGCCATTATCAGGATCAGCGGGAGGTAAGTTGATGTTTTGCTGACATTGGGTAAAACTGGCAAACACTAAGAGAATAATAAGAATATCAAGACGCAGACCAAAGCTCAGGGGTTTCATAATATATCTAAAGAACAATTCTATAGTTAAGGTATAAATTCAATAACCAATAGCTGACAGATGAGATAAAGAGATTTTGAATGTCATTATTTCAGGCTTTCAACGCAAAACAAAATAGCCTTTACTACCAGCATAAGCAGCAAATACAAAATGTGCATACTGCACAATATAATAAGAAATTTAAGATAATGGCGCTTACATAATCATGTAAAAAAGGATGTTATTGCTGAATAATTGGGTATATGTAATGCAAATAGTGAATCATATAAAATTTAATATATATAGTTAGTCTTTTTATGAATTAATATACTGTAAACATAAACAACGATAAAATATAAGGCAATTAATTCGTCTTATCAGCAAGAGATAATTCTAAAGTTTTTTATGCGCTCAAGGGTATTAATTGTATTTATTTAATGTTCGTTGAATAGGAAAGAATTAGTTCAACTTCTAAGTTTCACTACTTTTGTTGCAAAAAGTGAACAAAAGACACCATAATGATATATTTGACTCATCAAGAATTAATAAGAACTGTAAAATATTTTTGATGCATTCGTGATTTTTCACAAATATTATTCGCTTAATACAGTAATAGTTTATCAATTTGACAAGTTTGCTACTAGAAACGTACAAGCCCAATCATTTATAGGATAATAAGGTGGGTAAGCTTAATCGTGTACGTTAACATATTGTATAAAATTGAATTATTCGTATATTTTGAAAATACCATAATTGCTAAAACCTTATCTTTTGTCAAAAATAGTTTTAGTGAAAAAAATTAAGGTTGTATACCTGTTTCTCCTCTAGGCAGTGGGAAACATAATTTTGCCGATTTTCATAATTTTGCCCTATCTTCAGCGCTGCTTCTAAGTTGACGATTTATGGAAATTAGACTTAATCAAATTACGGAACTTATAGATGGGCTGGACCATGTGGAAGGCGTAGCGGTGCATCCGGATGGACATATCTGGGCGGGAGGAGAAGCAGGGCAGATTTATAAGGTTGCCCCTGATGGCAGTCAAGTAGAAGAAGTAGCCAATACCGGAGGTTTTGTATTAGGAATTGCCTTTAACCCTACCGCTGAGTGGCTGGCAGTCTGTGATAATAAGCAGCATTGTGTCTGGAAATATGAGTTGAATAATGGCAAGCTAAGTAAGTTTGCCGAAGGAGCAGAAAATCACCGGTTCAACATTCCTAACTATCCGGTTTTTGACACCAAGGGAAATCTTTATGTAAGTGAGAGTGGGGCGTTTCGGCAAAAGATTGGTAAGGTTCTTAAGTTTGGTGCGGATGGTAAACATGAAGTCTGGCATGCAGGGCCTTTTAATTTTGCTAATGGCCTGGCCCTTTCCCCTGATGAACAGATGCTATATGTAGCCTGTACCTGGCTGCCAGGAGTAGAGCGTATTCCTATTCTCCGGGATGGTTCTGCAGGTGAGCGCTCAGTTTTTGTGACTTTACCCCATACCTGTCCTGATGGTTTGGCTTTTGATGCTGAAGGAAATTTGTATGTATCCTGCTATGCGCCGAATCGCATCTATCGGGTATCTCCTCAGCAGGAAGTTCAACTGTTGATAGATGATTGGGAGGGGCATACGCTTTCTAATCCCACCAATATCGCCTTTGGAGGTCCTGATTTTGATCAGTTGTATACCTCCAATCTGGGCAGATATCATATCAATCAGATTGATTTCGGTGTAAAAGGTGCGCCATTAGTTTGTCATCAATATTTAAAACAACAATCATAAATCTATGGAACATCAAGGCAGAACAGCCATCGTGACTGGCGGTAGTAAAGGAATAGGTGCTGCCAGTGTGGAAGTTTTTGTAAGAGAAGGTGCCAACGTTATCATTTTGGATGTGGATGAGGCCCAGGGCAATGCGTTAGAAGCAAAATCAGGAGGTAAAGCAATTTTTATCAAGTGCGATGTTTCTAAAGAGCAGGAAGTCAAAGAGGCGATAGACAAAGGAGTAGAAAAATTTGGGCAAATCAACTATCTGGTTAGCAATGCAGGGATACAGCGCTACTCTACCGTGACAGAAACCAGTGAAGAGGAATGGGACCTGGTCATGAATGTTAACTTAAAGAGTGCTTTTCTTTGTGCAAAACATGCTATTCCGCATATGCAAAAGCTGGGAAAAGGGGTTGTGGTCAATGTATCCAGCGTACAGGCGATGATCAGTCAGGGTAACGTTTGCCCTTATGTAACTTCCAAGACAGCCATGATAGGCCTTACCCGCAGTATAGCAGTAGATTACGGTCCTCAGGTGCGCTGTGTAGCAGTTTGTCCCGGTTCTGTAGATACACCTATGCTACGTTGGGGTTTTGAACAATCACCTGACCCGGAGATTCCTTACCAGGAATGTGTAGATATGCACCTGACCAAACGCATTGCTCAACCCATAGAAGTCGGAGAGTTTATCGCTTATCTGTGCAGTGACAAAGCTGCTTTTATGACCGGACAGGCTTACCGAATTGATGGTGGCTTGGGCGTAATGATACCGGGAAGCAAAAGGTAGATGCTATTACTGAAGTGCTGGGTTTTGTCTTATTTTCTATACCCTTACGATCTCTAAAGCCTGTTAGTGATGGAATAGTACTAATCCTTAATAAGTATTAATATTGCAAATATTAGTGGTTTTTGATGTAAAGGATGTTAGTAAAATACTCTTATTATGAAATAATTCGCAAAAGAGGAAACTTTGTGCCTGGTGATTCTCGTTTAACACACTGATTCAAAACACAAAGTTATGGATACTAAAAGAAGATTTGAAATTGCTATTAAAGTAACGTTGGTATGTGCGGCATGGGCTGCATACTGCGTGGTATGATATTTATTTTTATAGAACTATACTGGAAGCGCTCCTCAAGGAGCGCTTTTCTTATTTTAGCGCCACCATAAATGATCTGTAACAGCTGTTATATTTTCTTAATATAGCCTGCTAAGTGAGTTAAGCAAACACCCTAAATGGTACCTGCCCCATGCTTTATCAGCCTATATATTACAGGTCATAGCATATGGGCTTTCTTTCTATTTTTATTGATAGCACCTTCTTAATTTTAATGACATATTTAATTTGTATAGGTATAAGCAATTAGCTCAAACTGCTCACTATTCATGTCATTTGGTAGATACCACATCTTGCTCAGTATTATCTGTATTGTATTATCGTGTTTTTCCAGTTTTGCCCAAAAAGATACGCACTCACTTCTCAGCCAGTGGAATAGTCAAAAACTAAAGCCTGATTTTACTCCTGATACCAGCCATGTGTTGCTGCTACAGCAGATCATGGAAAAATATATGTATGATAATCCTGATAGTGCCATAAGCCTGGGAGAAGAGGCATTGGAGTTATCAAAACAGCAGCAGTACAAAAAGGGAGAGATGCGGACGCTTTATATATTAGGTAAGGCATATTATATCAAAGGCGCTTATAATCTTGCTCTGGAGCATAATATGAGGGCTTTAGAACTGAGTAAGGACTTGAAAGATCAGGCTGGCTATGTGAGAGGACTGAATACAATTGGTCTGGTTTATATCGGGCAGCATAATTACAGTACAGCACTTAAGGAGCTTTTTAATGCGGCGGAACTCAATATTGCTCTAAAGGACAGTTCTCAGCTTATCAAAAATTATTTCAATATAGGGCTTTGCTATGACGAGCTCTCAAACTACGACAGTGCGATTTTTTATGTTGAAAAAGTAATTCTGATAGCGAAAAAAATCAGGGATTACCGCATGATTGTCATGAGTCATAACAGGCTGGGAGAGGTTTGTTTCCATATGAAGAAGTACACGGAAGCCCTGGCTTATTACCAGAGGGTTTTGCAAGATACTTCTTACAGTAGTAAGTGGGAAAGTAGTTTTGCCTACGCTGGGCTGGGTCAGACTTATTATGCACTGGGAAAGTATCAACAATGTGTGGAGCATGCCTTAAAGGGCTATGAATTAGCTCGCGACATGAATGCCAAATGGGATATGGAAAGAGCGCTTCGGATACTTTCGGATGGCTATGCTGCTCTGGAAAATTTTGATCAGGCATACCATTACCATAAACTCTACAAAGCCTACAGCGATAGTCTGTACAGTGAGGCCAAAGAAAGGGAAATAAACTTTTTACACTTGCAGCAGAAAGAAGCAGAGAACCAGCAGCTTGCCCACGAAAACAGACTACAGCATCAGGAAAATCGCTTGAGCAAACTCATTATCGTCATTATTAGCTTAGTGACTTTATTCTTTGTTATTGCGGCCTCACTGATTTACCGAAGTAATTGGCAAAAGAAGAAGTTGAACAAACTGCTGATAGAAAGAAATGCCAATATCGCTTCCCAAAAAGAAAGAATAGCAGAGCAAAATGAGGAGCTAAGTGCTTTGAATACTACTAAAGATCAATTATTCTCGGTGATCAGCCATGATCTGAAAAGTCCTTTTGCCTCAATTATGGGTACTTTTGAGCTGATAGGAGAAGGCTTACTTGACTTAGAGGAACAGAAAATGATACTCAAAGAACTTCATCGGAAAGTAGCTACTGTTTCTGAAATGCTCAACAACCTCTTATACTGGGCCAATAGCCAGCAAAAAGGGATTAGTGCAGTTTTTTTGAAAGTAAACTTGCCAGGAGTAGTAGATAGTATTCTTGCAGTGTCAACTATTCTGGCTCAAGAGAAGAAGGTGAGTATTGAGCATACCTCAGTTCGTTCCAAATTTATCTATGCCGATCCAGACCATGTGAAGATTGTCTTGCAAAACATTATCGGGAATGCTATCAAATTTACTCCGGAAGGCAATGATATCCATATCTTCTATTCTGAAAACGAGACCTATTTTGCAGTACATGTAAAAGATAGCGGGGTAGGCATACCTGCTGATAAACTGGACAAGATATTTGTAGAAACCGGCCAAAGTATTTCCAGCAGAGGAACCAATCGGGAAAAAGGTACCGGCATAGGACTGATGCTGGTGAAACAGTTTGTACAGGGTAATGAAGGAAAACTGGAGGTCAGCAGTAAAACCGGAGAAGGTTCTGAATTCAGCGTGTATTTTAAGAAATATGTCGGGCAGGAAGTGATGGGAGAATTGGAAGCATACTCAAACGATCGGTAAGTAGCACATTCATATTTTTCTCTAATAGGTTGGGTTTTCGTACCAGACTACGCCCAGCCCACCTTCGGTTGCACTATTATTATTTTCCTCTGAAGTGAGTACATCAAGATCACTATCCTGGTCCATATCTATAAGTACCACAAGGTCGTACTTGATCCCCTCCAGGTTGCTGACAGGGTAAAACTGCCGGGTTTTGCCATCTCGCCAGACTACACCATACTTTTCTTCTGCTCCTTCAAAGCTGAGCACTAAATCCTCAGTGCCATCCAGGTTGATGTCTCCTACACTCACAGCTTTTCCACGGCTTCCGACTATATTCGGATAGGCAATAGTATCTGCCTGCCACTGCCCTTCCGCGCTTTGCTGAAAATGTAAAAGCCCCATTTTCAGGTCGGGAGCATAAATATCTCCGGTTTCGGTAAGTGTTAAAAACATAGGCTCACCATCCTGCACACCTATCCTATGGCTTTCCCAATGATCACTAAGCTTTTGAGCGGAACCAGGATTTTTAAGCCAGCGGACGCCTCTGTGCTCACCATAGCGATCGGAAATCAGGATGTCTTCCAGGTTATCTCCATCCATATCGCGGCTTAAAATAGACATAATCCAACCGGCAGGGCTGATTTCATGGTATTGCCAGGCAGCAACATTGCGGGGATTGGCAGGTGATTCCAGCCAGCCTATTGTACCATTTGGATCTTTGGAGCCGACAATCAGGTCTAATCCGTTTTTGCCATCCACATCCATCGCCAGACCAAACATCCAGCGTGTAGTGCCGAGGGTGGAAGGTACATCTACAGATTGCCAGTGTTCGCCTTGCGCATATTTTACTTCATCGGCCGGTGCCCAGTGAAAAGTAATCCGCTGCTGATCTCCCTCACTTAAAGTGACGATATCAGCAAATCCATCATCATCCAGGTCGGCTAGCAGGGCATCTTCCACCTGAGGAGCAGGTACTTCCACAAAAGGCCAGTCCAGTTCTGTATTGGCAGGGTTTATATACAGACGGGCCACATTGCCCTGCTCCCAGCCACAGATGATGTCAAAAAAATGATCTTCATTGACATGGTGTAGTTTGGTGCCGTCAGCGCCAAAGGAGGTGCTATCAATCGTATGCATTTTCCAGCTTTGCTGAGCATGAGCAGAAAAACTGATGAGTAGCAATAAGGTGATACGAGGCAAATTCATGTATAGCGTAGCTTAAACTTTTCCGTTACATTTCTCAAATCTTTAGGAAGTCTGTCTACTACTTCCTGGGCAATATCTGCCGGTACACTTCCATAAAAAGCCTCGGCGATACTTCCGGCTATGCAGGCCTGGGTATCACTATCACCTCCCAGAGAAACAGCCCGGCGAATACTGTCTTCAAGAGACTCACTTTCCAGAAAAGCAATGATGGCTTGGGGTACCGAACCCTGGCAGCTTACATCAAAACTATAATATGGCCTGATGTCTTCCAGCTTTCGGCTCAAATCGTAGCCAAAGTTTTCCTCAATATAAGCTTTGATTTCGGATTTGCTATTTCCTTTTCTGGCCAGAAAAATGGCTGTCGCTGTAGCCTGTGCTCCTTTGATGCCTTCGGGATGGTTGTGCGTAACCGCTGCGCTTTTTTTGGCTTCTTCTAGAACCTGTTCCAGTTTATCAAATGCCCAGCCAACCGGGCTAACCCGCATGGCTGATCCATTGCCCCAACTGTTGTATGGCTTAGGATTTTTGTCCATTATCCACTGCATAAAGTTGCCTCCGTAGCCAGCATCAGGATATTTTCGTCCATACTGCTGTAGGGTGGCAGTATAGTCCTTCTGATTCAAAAGACAATCCGCTACGGCTACAGTCAGTACGGTATCGTCCGTGAAAGTAGAGGCGGACTGAAAAAGTGGAAAATCTGTTCGTTTGATAGGAGAAGCTTCATAGACTGAACCTATGATATCTCCGGCAATAGCACCTAGCATAATTTGAAAAGTTTATAAACGCTATACATGGATAATCATGAGACATAAAAGGATGTTTGCAGTGATCTTACTAATTTTGTGGTCTTAGCAGTTAAAAGGCAAGATGATCAAGCAAATGTATCAGGAAGAAAAGCAGGGGTGTAAACGGCAGATGAACATTCTGGGAGCAAGCGGTACGCCTTTCCTCTTCGTCATTGATTTTTTGGTCCGTGAGCCTGTTATCATTCCTTTGCATGAGATAGACAGCACCCAACTCTTATACGATTTCCAAGGGTTTAACAATATTCCTAAGGCAGCGTATGCTGCAAACTTACAACCTCTGGTATTTGAGAAATTCCCGGTTGACTTTGCTACATACAAGCGTTCTTTTGATACGGTGATGCATCATCTTAAGGCAGGAAACTCCTTTCTGGTGAACTTGACTTTGCCTACCCCCATCGCGATCAACCGCAGCCTGAAGGATATTTTCTATCAAAGTAAAGCCACTTATAAACTTTGGTACCAGGATGAATTTGTTGTTTTTTCTCCCGAGCCTTTTGTCAAAATCAGAGGAAGAGAAATTTTTTCTTATCCGATGAAGGGAACGATAGACAGTAGCCTGCCTAAAGCAGAAGAAAGATTGCTTTCTGACCCTAAAGAAATGGCAGAACATGTAACCATTGTGGATCTGATCCGCAACGATCTGAGCTATTTTGCCAGCGATGTACAGGTGAAATGCTTCCGCTTTGTGGAAGAAGTGCAGACGTACAAAGGCAAGCTTTTGCAGGTGAGTTCGGAAATCAGTGGACAGCTTGCCGAAAATTATCATGAGCAATTAGGTGATATATTGATGAGCATGCTACCGGCAGGTTCTATCAGCGGAGCGCCCAAGCCCAAAACGCTGGAGATCATCCGCGAAGCAGAAGGTTACGAACGAGGCTACTATACCGGGGTGATGGGCATTTTTGACGGACAAAACCTGGACAGCGCGGTGATGATCCGTTACATAGAAAAACAGGGTAGACAGTTGATCTACAAAAGTGGAGGAGGCATCACCGCGCGCAGCCAGGCCGAAACCGAATACCAGGAACTTATTGATAAAGTGTATGTCCCTTTTGCTTGAATCTATCTGCGTAGAAAATGGAGAGGCTAAACTGCTGCCCTATCATGAAGAACGGATGAACCGTAGTCGCAAAGATTTGTGGGGCATTACAGAAGAAATAGAGTTAGCAGCAATGATTACACCTTTGCTCAGCCAGTACGCGCAGGGGTTATATAAATGTAGAATACTTTATCGGGAAGCTATTGAGCAGATAGAGTTTGTGCCTTACCAACGGCCCTTGATCAATACGCTCAAAAAAGTACACAGTCAAGAGGTTGACTATGCTTACAAATTTACCGACCGGAAAGCCTTAACTTCACTTTTTCAGCAAAGAGGAGAATGCGATGATATGCTGATCATCAAAAAGGGCGTGGTGACAGATACTTATTTTGCCAATATTCTTTTTAGCCAGGAGGGACAATGGTATACTTCAGATCAGCCCTTGCTGAAAGGTGTACAAAGACAATTTTTAATGGATCAGGGAATAGTTCAGGAAAGACCAATACTGGGGAAAAATTTAGAGCAGTACAGTCATTTCAAATTCGTCAATGCATTGAATCCTTTTGATACTTCTCCTGCACAGCCGGTCAGCCAGATTTACTGAGGGCTTCTTATATTTGCCTGAATGCTTGATTTTTGGTTTAAACAAATTTTTTATGACCTCGTCATCTAATCCCTCTCTGGTACATCTGCAGCATTTTACAGTACGCTCTTATGATGTGGATTTTCAGCGCCACTTACGAGTGGATGTGCTGTGCAGCTTTTTTCAGGAGGTGGCCAGCGAGCATGCACTAAAGTTAGGAGTAGGTTACCAGCAATTGGAGGAACAGCAGCTTTTCTGGGTGCTTTCTCGCCTCTTCTTACAAATCAAAAAACTGCCTCAGTGGCATGAGGAAATTACGATAGAAACCTGGGCCAAAGGCACTGAGCGTTTGTTCGCCCTGCGTGATTTTGTAGTGCGCAGTGCGCAAGGTGACATACTCGTTCAGGCTACTTCTTACTGGCTGATGCTGGATGCCAAAAGCCGTCGTCCCGTACGTCCGGATAGCTTTTTTACCCGGCTCAAACATGAGCAGCATGCGATAGACACGCCCATAGAAAAGCTGGAGAGCATGAAGGAAAGTTTAGCGTTTAGGGAAGTAGCCAAATATACTGATCTGGATCATAACCGGCACGTGAATAACATCCGCTATATCAGTTGGATGCTGAATGCATTTTTCCTGGACTTTCTTCTGGAGCATGAACTGCAAACTTTGCAGATCAATTTCCAGTCCGAACTAAGAGAAGGAGACAGGGTGGAGATTTACAGCAATGAAATACAGGAGGATGATTATCTGATCAGCGGTTTTCGTCAAGGAGAGGAGCAGCCCAGTTTTAATGGAAGATTGCAGTGGAAACGGAAGTAATGTATCTCAAAAAGAAGTTTATCCCTCTTGATGCCGCTTGTTTAGCAAAGCCTCTTCCTGTATCATTTTTGGCTGGTTTTGGATATTCAGGTCAAAAATATCAGAACGGGCGTAATGTCCATCCACATCAAAATCCAGTTTAGCCGCAGTGATATCTTCCAAATCTATTTCAGCGGTCAGTACACCTGCCTGATCGTATAGTGGTCCGGCCAGAATTTCTCCCAGAGGAGAAATGATCACACTTCCACCACGGCACAGCACTTCTTGCTCACTTTCTACTAATTCCTGATAAGCTTTTGGATACATGCTTTTTTCAAAATACTGATTGCTGGCTAAGACAAAGCAGCGGCCTTCCAGTGCGATATGCTGCATGGTAGCCTGCCATCCGGGGCGTGCATCCGCTGTAGGGGCGATATAAATTTCCACACCCTGTCGGTACATACTCATCCGTGCCAGCGGCATGTAGTTTTCCCAGCAGATCAATCCTCCTATTCTGCCGATCTGCGTTTGCATACTAACCAGAGACTCTCCACCGGCCTCTGCCCAGATGACTCTTTCCTGTCCGGTAGGTTTGATTTTGCGATGCACACCCATCAGCCCTACTTTGGGAGAGATATAAAGCAATGAACAATACAGGCTCCCATTTCGGCTGTTTTTCTCAGTAACCCCTACCGCCAGGTATACCTGCTGAGCGTTGGCAAGTTTTTCAAGCCTGTGGAGATCTTCACTTTCTACATCTACCGCATTTTGATGGTATTGGGCATAGAGCTTTCGTCCTGCTTCGCTGCGGCTGCCGACCTTGGTGCCAAAAGAAAAACCCCGGGGGTAGCCGGGGATGAATGATTCGGGAAAGACGAGTAACTGACAGCCTTCCTGCGCATACTTTCTGGTAAGCCGCTCCACCTTCTGAAGGCAGGCTTCTTTGTCAAAAAAGACCGGGCTGTCCTGTACTACGCCTACTTTTACTCTTGTCACGAATAATTAATTTGGAACTAGATGATGCTAAAAAGCAATCTCTTTAGGAAGATACTTGGCTGCCAGATCTTCGTAGTACGGACGCAACTCCTTCACATTGGGAGCCTTAGGCGACTTAGTATACAAATCGTAAGGGTTAAATGCTCTCACCCACTTAAACATCTCATGGTCATGCTCATTCATCAGGTGGTTATAAGCTTCCTCCTTATGCTGGGCATAGAATGAATGATAGCGAATGATGTAAAGGGCCGGTTCCGGCAAATAATCCTTCATCGCCGTATACAAATACTCATCATGTCCCCATGACATATGCACATTGTCCAGGCCACAATTAGGCTCATAGATACCATATTTGGTATTATAGCGCTCATCATGATAGTCCGGATTATCTTTGAAAAACTCAGGATATACGATCTTATCAGAGTACTTACAACCTACGGGGAAGGTATCACCTACAACGGCCCACTGAGGCTCGCCAAACAGGCAGAGGATTTTACCTAAGTCATGCAGAAATCCGGTCAGTACCATCCAGTCGGGCTGACCGTCGGCACGCATAGCTTCAGAAGTTTGCAATAAGTGTTGCGTCTGGTCAAGGTCAATGTCCGGGTCAGAGTCATCCACCAGCGTGTTAAGAAACTCTACAGCTTCCCACAGCGTCATCTTCTTTTTTTGCAGCTTTTTGTACTCAGCTTCTTTCTGCATCACAAAGTCATAGGTCTGATGCAGGTGGTTCTGGCGGTAAAATTCCTTCACCGTATCCCGCCCGGGATTATCATAGTTTCTGAATTCTTCCTTAGTCTTTTCTTTCTCGCCATTTTCAGGATAACGTTCGCGAAGATCTTCCTCCCAAAGATCCTCGATATCCAACTGTTTTTTTACATTTTCCATAAGTATCAATTTACGTATTTCTTATTAATTATTTCCTAACCAGATGTATATCCCTATGATGATCAGTGTAAGGATAATGCTAAATGGTTTGGTATATTTCCATTGGTTCAGTTCCAACGCTCCATAATCAGAAGGCTGAAAACGTTCGGTATTGGGGTAAAACTTCGAAACAACAAACATCACCAATAAGTTGAGCACAAATTCTATTCCCCATATATGTACAAAGTGTATGTCTATCTCCAAGATAAAAGTAGTAGTGACATAAAAAGCCAGCCCTACAAAGAGTGCTGCTTTGGCTCCGGCAGCAGAAATCTGCGGAATAAACAGCCCGGCAATCATGATAGAGGCAATGGGAATAAAGAAGATACCATTCAATTGCTGTAAAAGCTGGTACAAACCTTCGGGAGCGCTGGCTACCATAGGAGCGGCCATGATGGCTACAATCGCCAGTACGGTAGAGCTGATTTTTCCTGCTCTTACCAGTTGGCTGTCGGTAGCATCTTTGTCAATCAATCGCTTATAAATGCCTACGCTGAAAATGGTGGCCGTACTGTTAAGCACACTGTTAAAGGTACTGAGTACGGCTCCCATTACTACTGCCGCAAAGAAGCCAACCAGACTGAGCGGTAGTACTTTTTTGATCAGTTCAGGATAAATCATATCCTGATTATCATAAAGTGTATCTCCAAAATAATAGTAGCCAATTACTCCCGGCAATACGATGATGATAGGCACAAAAACTTTTAAGGCCCCGGTGTAGAGCAATCCTTTTTGGGCTTCTACCAGGTTTTTGGCTCCCAAAGCGCGCTGTATAATGGTCTGGTTCATACCCCAGAAGTAGAGCTGATTGATCACCAGTCCGGTAAATAAGGTACTAAAAGGCAAGACCGAATCCGGCGCTCCGATGACATTAAACTTCTCAGGACTGTTTTCATACACTTTGGAAAGCCCGGTCAATATATTGCCATTCCCGATATCCCAGAGCGCGAGAATAGGCACCAACAATCCGCCGAGGAATAAACCGATTCCATTGATGGTATCCGAATAAGCCACCGCCTTCAGTCCTCCGAAGATGGCGTAGCAGGAGCCAATCAGGCCAATAGCTACCACGGTGATCCACAACCCTTCGGTTTGGGTGACATTCAGCACTTCCGAGACATTAAAAATACTCTCCAGGTTGATGGCTCCGGTGAAGAGTACAATGGGCAGTAGGGTAACGACAAAAGAAATCATGAGAAAGAAGGCCACCAGCGTACGGGTGCTGCTGTCAAAGCGCGATTCCAGGTACTGTGGTATGGTAGTCAGGCCCATTTTCAAATATGTCGGTATAAAGTAAGTTGCCGCCACTATGAGTGCCAGGGCGGAAGTGACCTCCCAGGCGATGATGATAAATCCGTTTTTATAAGACGAACCGTTCAAACCGATCAGGTGCTCGGTAGAAATATTGGTGAGTAGCATGGAGCCGGCAATCACAATTCCGGTCAGGCTTCTTCCCCCCAGAAAATAACCGTCTCTTGAGGACAGCGGGTCTTTACGAAGTTTGTACCATGAGTAAAAAGCAACGAAAGCCGTGAAGCCCACGAAAGACAAGAGGGTTTGCATGTTGGTGTATTAGTCAAAAAGGTTGTACAATTTATGAATGAAGTATAAGGCTGGCAATTTATCAGGAAAATATTTACGCACACGTTTGCGCTGAAATTATCTTCAAGTAGTCGCTATTATCCTGCTTGTGACCAGGCTATCCATGGGCACTCTATCTGATAAATGCCTTTTTGGATAGATCCACCCTTCAACTTTTACGCAACCTTTTTCTAGAGGAGTTTCTGATGATCAGCTGGGGAATTAGTAGCTGTGTTTGAGGAGGAAAAGCTTCGTAATCATCTATCATATGCAGGCAAAGCTGGGCAGCTTGTTGTCCCATCTCTCGGATAGGGCTTTTTACCGTAGAAATGGAAGGGCGGAAAAAGCTGCTGTAAACTTCATCATCAAAGCCCACCAGAGCCAGCTCTTCAGGAATTTGTATGCCTTTCTGAGCTGCCATTTGCAGACAGCCTAAAGCAATCTCATCATTTACCGCAAAGATACCATCAGGAAGCTCCTGTCTTTCAAATAGCCTTTGGACCGCTTCCATGCTATTGCCGATGATAAAATCAGAATAAGTGAGCAGCGACGCATCAAAGGGCAGGCCGTTAGCTTCGAGGGCTTTCCGATAGCCTTTAATCCGGTTTCTGGAATTAAGCGCTTCCATCGGCCCAGCGATATGGGCAACTCTCCGGCAACCCACATTGATCAGGTGCTGTACTGCCTGGAACGCTCCCTTTTCATCGTCCAGCAGAATCTGATGACAATCTATATCGCTAAGCCCGCGGTCAATGTTGACCAGAGGAATTTTATTTTTGAGAATGCTTTGCAGGTGCGCATAGTCTTTGGTCTGCTGCGTAGGCGAGAAGATAATCCCATCTACCCGAATGGAAGCAAGATAGTTGAGCATGTGCACTTCCTTTTCATAGTGTTCTGAGGCATTCATGATCAGCATATCATAACCGGCAGGTTCCAGCACATCATTGATGCCTTGGGCCAGCGTAGAAAAAGTATGACTGACCACCTCGGGCATCAGTATACCCAGCGTAAAAGTTTTGCGCTGTATAAGTCGGGAAGCATTGAGATTTTTCCGAAAGCCTACTTCATGGGCGTAAGCCAGCACCCTTTGCTTGGTTTTTTCGCTGATGGAGTAATGATCGTTCAGAGCCCGTGAGACGGTGGAGGGAGATAAATTGAGTGCTTTGGCAATATCTACGGTGCTCTGGTACTTACTCATACTTTAGTGGTGACTTCTATTAAAAATAAAATTCAACTAATTGTAGAAAATATGTGTCTATCATCATAACAAAATTGAATCATAATGAAGACATTTATTCTACTAATTCCCTTAGCTATAATCAGTAATGGTTGCGAGGAAAAGTTTTGCGAGCCAGAAATTTTTGATTTTACACAAGCTAGAGTTACGTGGTCAGGCGACCCAAGAATAGATTTATGTGGATTTGCAGTTGGAATTGACGGTATTGGCTACAAACCTATTAATCCAGATATTTTCGGTCCTGAATTTAAGATTTCTAGAGATACAATTGTTGAATTGAGCTATAAAGATTTAAAAAAAGAAGTCTATGCATGTGGTTACTCTCCTTCCAAAGCAAGGGCAATTGAAATTCTAGAAATAAGATGACAGCAGCCAACAAAAAGCAGCAGCTACGCCTCTTACATATTGAGCTTGAAAGCTTGTTGCTCCAAGTGTTAAAAACAAAACATGAACTAAAAACACAAACACACCGGCTCAGCAGCTCCCTCAGGTCATTGGAAAAAGCTTACTGGGCTTTTCTGATCACTTTTTTTACCTGAAATATTCGGATGACACCTACAACAAGGGTAATTACGGACACTCCTAAAAGTACAAAGCCTAACCATTTATATTCCTGAAAATAGTCTATCTCTACTATACCCACCCCTGCGCCAAACAAGGCTACGGATGTTCTAAAGTAAGCCAGAAAAGTTCTTTCATTGGCCATTTTGGTTCTTTCAATCGCCAGTATATCACGGAGTATAAGTTCTTTATTTTCTTCCATGCTAATAACTTTTCATGATGGTAGCTAATATAAGTGTATTTGGTAAAAAGGGTAGAGATGCTTTTTAGAAAATTATTGCGATGCGCATAGCTAATCCATTGAAACTGTAAAAAGCCAGAAGAATAGCTTAGGTTTTTTTTAATCTTTTTATGCCTATATTTTAGGTGGACGCTTTTTGCAGTTTCATAATTGGCAATTAATTGTAATCTATGATACTAATTTTGCCTTACCATGAGTTTTGACAAAAAGCAGGATAGTTCAGGGTAGATTTTTTTGAGAAATCGCCTACATTTTATGCGCTAAAGATAATTTAGATGACAACAACCTTAACTAAGATTAGTAAAGCCTTAGCACAAAGCTTTGGTGCGATAGCTCTCACCTTTTTTTTATTTCAGTGTACTTCTCCTGATACGGGTGCGCTAAAGATAAAAAAGAACGATCACATTGTCTTGCTGGGAAATAACCTGGGGTCACGGATGATGAATTTCGGACATTTTGAAACGGAAATGCAGCTGCGGTATCCCGATAGCCTATTGTTTATCCGCAATATGAGTGACCCCGGCAACACACCGGGCTTCAGGCCGCATGCCAGTCGCAATTCTCCCTGGGCGTTTCCCGGTGCAGAAAAGTTTCAGACCGAACTGGCTACTGATTCAGGAAGCGAAGGGCATTTTCCAACACCCGACGAATGGCTTACTCACTTAAAGGCCGATGTAATTCTGGCTTTTTTTGGCTTCAACGAATCTTTTCAGGGAGAAGCCGGACTGGAAAATTACAAAGCCGAGCTGGATGCTTTTATCAAACATACCCTGAGTCAGCGGTATAATGGCGATACCATTCCTCCCCGGCTGGCTATCGTTTCTCCTATCGCCTTTGAGGATCTTTCCGATCGCTATGATTTACCGGACGGTAAGCAGGAAAATGCCAATCTGGCTTTATATACCAAAGCTATGGAAGAAGTAGCTGCGCAAAATAATGTTCCTTTTATAGATGTGTTTGCGCCTACCCGCTTATGGTTTGAAGGGGATGATGCCTATACCATTGATGGCTCCCAACTCACCGATGAAGGCTATGCCCGCTTTGCTACCTTACTGGCCGATGAAGCTTTTGGGAAGAGAGATATAAAGGCAGAAAACCATCGTGAGTTGGTACATGATGCCGTGATGGAGAAAAACTGGATGTGGCACAATGACTATAAAATACCCAATGGGGTACATGCCTACGGCCGTCGCTACGATCCTTTCGGGCCGGATAATTATCCCTTTGAAATTGAGAAAATCCGTGAAATGACTGCCATACGAGATGAGGCGATCTGGAAAGCAGTGAAAGGTGAAAAGATGGACATCCAAGCGGCTGATGAGAAAACCAGCAAGCTGCCTCCCGTACAAACCAATTATGAGCCTAGCAACAAAAACGGGACTACTGAATACCTGTATGGTCAGGATGCGCTGGACCAACTACATGTTGCTCCCGGCTATAAAATAGAGCTTTTCGCTTCCGAAAAAGAGTTTGCCGATCTGGCGAATCCTGTACAATTATCCTTTGATAATGAAGGAAGACTCTGGATAGCCACTATGCCTAGCTATCCGCACTACAAGCCCGGAGATGCCAAACCCAACGACAAAATCATTATCCTGGAAGATACGGATGGAGATGGCAAAGCTGACAAGCAAACTACTTTTGCTGACAGCCTGCATCTTCCGGTGGGTTTTGAAATTGCTCCTGAAGGGGTATATCTCTCACAGGGCACCAACCTGAAACTTTATACTGATACCGATGGAGACGATCAGGCAGACAAAGTACAGATTCTGCTCAGTGGTTTTGACGATCATGATACCCACCATGCCCACAGTGCTTATACGGCCGATCCTTCAGGCGCGATTTATATGGGAGAAGGCGTCTTCCTGCATACCAATGTAGAGACTTCTTACGGACCAGTAAGGGCTACCAACGGTGGATTTTATCGCTATAACCCCAATCGTCATCGCCTGGAGCGCGTAGCACAGCTTCCGATTCCCAACCCCTGGGGTATTGCTTTTGATGAATGGGGGCAGGATTTCTTCGCCGATACTTCCGGTCCGGATGTACATTGGATGATGCCCGGGGAAGTGAAACCTCGCTATGGTGTAGCTACGCCCAAGTCCAGAAACCTGATTGAAGACGCCCACCGTGTGCGTCCTACCTCAGGGATGGAGTTCGTTTCCAGCCGACATTTTCCTGATGAAGTACAAGGCGATCTGCTGATCAACAACACCATAGGTTTTCTGGGTACCAAGCAGCATACCATGGTAGATGATGGCACCGGATACTATAGTGAGCATCGTCAGGACCTGGTGTGGAGTGACGACAAAAACTTTCGTCCGGTAGACATGGAGTTTGCTCCTGATGGCTCTCTTTATCTGGTAGACTGGCACAATGTACTGATTGGCCACATGCAGCACAATGCCCGTGATCCGCTGCGCGACCATGTGCACGGACGTATCTATCGCATTACTTACCCTTCGCGTCCGCTGGTAGCGCCTGCCAAAGTTGCCGGAGCCAGCATCAGCGAACTTTTGGATAATCTTAAGCTGCCTGAATACAGGACCCGCTATCGCTCTCGTCGTGAACTGAGAGGTCGCAATGCCGACGAAGTGAAGAATCAATTGTATAGCTGGATAGATAATCTGGAGCAGGACAACCCCCGCTATGAGCATCATTTGCTGGAAGCGCTCTGGGTAAGCTGGGGACTTAATCAGGTAGATGAGTCATTGCTTCGTCAGTTACTCAAATCAGAAGACTTTCATGTGCGGGCAGCTGCGGTAAGGGCTTTACGCTACAATGGGCATCAGATCGCTGATCAGTCCGAACTGCTGACGCAGGCAGCCCAGGATAATCACGGCCGGGTACGGCTGGAGGCCATTGTTGCCGCCTCCTGGTTGCCCAAAGAAGTAGGTCTGCCTATTGTGGAAGAAGCAGGCAAGAAGCCTATTGACGATTGGATGGCCGAAGCATATGAAACGGCATTGGCTCATTTTAACGGTAAATCTGTGCAGGAGAAAACCGAAGAGGAAGTGACTACAAAGCTTACAGGCGCTGATCGCGATCTTTTTATTGCCGGGCAGGAAATCTACAATCGCGAAGGCTTTTGCAGCACCTGTCATCAGGCAGATGGAAATGGACTGGATCCTTCCGGCTTTCCTCCGCTTGCCAAAACGCAGTGGGTAGTAGGTAATGAAGAACGTCTGATCAAACTGGTGCTGAAAGGCTTGCAGGGACCTATTGAGGTACTTGGTAAAGAATATCCCGGCCAGGTGCCTATGACACCTTTTGGAGGTATGCTGAAAGATGAGGAAGTGGCTGCCGTACTCACCTATGTGCGTAATTCTTTTGGAAACGAAGCCTCTCCCATTTCTCCCGATAAAGTGAAAGAGGTAAGAGCTGCCATTGAGGATAAAACAGGTTTCTACAATCCTGAGGAATTGCTTGAACAGCATCCTTTGGAAGAATAAATTTACGAACGATATAACCTAACCCGATAATGAAAATATTTAGTCATCTAAAACAACATCTCAGCTTTCTGCTGAAGCCTTTTTGTTTTGGCACTTTAAGCTTGCTTTTAAGTTCACAAATCGTGCATGCCCAGGAAGGAGAAAAGTGGGTCACCTATGAACCTGAAAATGGTCAGGCTAATGGCAAATACATTGTATTAGTGAGTGGTGATGAAGAGTACCGCTCTGAGGAAGCCCTGCCTATGCTGGCTAAAATTTTAGCCAAACATCATGGCTTCAAGACTACCGTACTCTTTGCCATTGACCCCGAAAGCGGTGAGATTGACCCTGAGTACCAAACCAATATTCCCGGCCTGGAACATTTGCAATCAGCGGACCTCATGGTGCTTTTTCTCCGCTTCAGAGAGTTGCCGGATGAGCAGATGAAATACATTGACGAGTATATGCAGTCAGGTAAGCCGGTGATTGGAATGCGCACCGCTACCCATGCTTTTCAGTACAAGCGGGATACCCAAAGCCCTTATGCCAAATACAGCTACGACAGCAAGGTAGAAGGCTGGAGAGAAGGCTATGGCCGACAGATACTGGGAGAAACCTGGGTGGCACATCACGGCCATCACGCGCATGAAGGAACCCGAGGGCTGGTTAACGGTCTTTATGAAGACCACCCAATTCTTTGGGGAGTAGAAGATATCTGGGGGCCAACCGATGTGTATACCATCCGCGACCTTACTGAAGATTCACAAGTATTGTTGTGGGGCCAATCCACCAAAGGCATGAGCGCGGATGCTCCTTTGAGCTACGACAAGTCAGTGATGCCGGTAGCCTGGACCAAGCATTATACCACCCAAAGTGGTAAGACTGCCAGAGTCTTCAATACCACCATGGGGGCTTCGGTAGATTTGCAGAGCGAAGATTTGCGCAGAATGATGGTCAACGCCTGCTTCTGGGCTACGGAGATGGAAGACCAGATTCCTGAAGAAGCGAATGTAGATTATGTAGGGGAATATGACCCCACCATGTTCGGCTTCGGTGATCACCAGAAAGGTCTAAAACCCTCAGATTTTGTAATACAATAATGTATAATGATTGATGAATAATGATAAATGATTATTAGCATCTTCATCATTCCTCATCAATCATCACTCATTAATCATTAATAAATACAACAACCCATGACTAAAGTAGGATTTGACGTACTGGTCTGGTCGGCTGTGATGTCCGACGAAATGAAACCGATTATTGACAGGTTAAAAGAAATCGGCTATGATGGGGTAGAGTTTTTTGTAGGCTCACCCGATGAGACAGCTTATAAACGAATAGGGGATTATGTAAAGAGTCTGGGCATGGAAACTACCGTAGTCTCAGTTGTCAGCCCGGATATGAACCCCATAGACTCTTCTACCGCTGTAAGAGCAAAAGCACTGGACCGCCTCAAGTGGGTCATTGACCGCGGACATGATATGCATGCCAAAGTTCTGTGTGGCCCCCTTCACTCCGCGCATGCGCATTTTAAGCAGCACGCTCCTCAAGACGAAGAGTATGGATGGGCAGCTGAAGTGTTACATGCCGCCGGTGATTATGCCGCCCAGGCTGATATAACCTTTGCCCTGGAAGCGGTCAACCGTTTTGAGTGTTATCTGTGCAATACCATGCAGCAAATGACAAGATTGCTCAAGGCGGTAGATCATCCCAACATCAAAGCCATGTTTGATACGCATCATGCCAATATTGAGGAGAAAAAGCTTTCCGATGCGATCCGTACTATAGGACCGCAGCTAGCACATGTACATATCAGCGAAAATGACCGTGGTACCCCCGGTGATGGTCATGTACCCTGGGATGATGCTTTCTCGGCCCTGGCAGAAATCAAATATGATGGCTGGCTGACGATTGAAGCCTTCTCCCGCAATGATCCTGACTTTGCCAATGGCATAGGCGTGTGGCGTGAGTTCTCCCTGCCCTGGGATATCGCCGAAAAAGGCTATGCTTTTATCCACCAGATGAAGGAAAAGCACGGGCTTTAGTAGAAACAGGAAATTTAATGTTTTATAAACTTTGGCAGAGTGTCTTGCTGTAAAGATGCTCTGCCATTATATTTATGACCCCTATCAAGCTTCTACATCTTGTTTTAGAAACTGTCTTAGGAGATCGTGCGAGTAACGAAAATAATCAGATAACAATTAAAGATGCGTGTCAAATTACAAAATACAACAAAGCCTTTTATGCTTTTCGGAAGCAGCCTGAGCCTGCTTTGCAGCTTACTTCTGATAGCTTGTGGAGAGCAGGAACCACCCTGCGAAGGGGTGGATACTACCGAGGCGATGAGAATTACCGATTCGCTAACCCAGTATTTGAACTGGCCGGAGGAACTTGAACTGACTTATTTTGCCGGTCCTGACGTTACGCCCAGCCCCGCCTGTCTGGCAGTAGCTCCTAGCGGTGAAGTTTTTGCGGGTGTGGATATGATGGGCTCGCTGGGAAAAGATCCCGATAAGGGGGCTATCATCAAACTGGTAGACTGCAACCATGATGGCGTAGCCGACAACCATACCGAGTTCGCTAAAGTGGATAATCCAAGAGGAATACTCCCAATAGGTGATCAGGTTTTTGTGCTGCATACTACCTTCTCAGAAGAAACCGGTAAGGCCAGTGGTATGGACCTGGTGGTCTTCGAAGATGCTGATCAGGATGGGGTGGCAGATGGTCCTTCAGAGCCATTGATCCAAAACATAAGTTCTCCCAAATTCCTGCAAGACCGGGGTACCGACCATTCCACCAATGGCATCCGCATGGGCATTGATGGCTGGATTTACATCGCCGTAGGTGATTTTGGTTTTCACGATGCGGTAGACCGCTCAGGAAAGAAAATGACCATGCTGGGTGGTGGTATTGTCAGAGTACGTCCTGATGGTAAAGAGATGGAAGTCTACACCCACGGCATGCGAAACATTTACGATGTGGCCATTGACCCTTACATGAATATCTTTGCCCGGGGCAATACCAACGATGGGGGAGGCTGGAACATCCGCTTTTCGCACCAGATCCAATCCGGCGAATATGGTTATCCCGTACTGTTCAAGCATTTTACTGAAGAGATCATTCCTGCGCTGGTAGATGTAGGAGGAGGCTCAGGTACCGGTTCCTTATTCATGGATGATCCCCACTGGCCCGAAAAATACGATCAGGTGCCGATGATGGCCGACTGGGGAAGAAATCAGTTGTACATCCATCGTGTCACTGCGGATGGCGCAAGCTTTACCCAGGAACAGGAGGAATTCATCAATCTGCCGCAGATCACCGACCTGGACATTGATGGCTCCGGTCAGCTTTTCCTTTCTGCATGGGATGGCGCAGGATACAAAGGCGATTCCAGCAAGGGTTTTATCGTGCGTACTGTTCCCCAGGGCTGGGAGTATACCCCTTTTCCTGACATCAAAGAAGCTTCGGAAGAACAACTGGCTTCCCTCCTGAATTCAGAAAGTGCGGTGGCGCGTCTGCATGCCCAGCAGGAACTGCTGACACGTCCAAAAGAAGATGCGGCGGAAGCGGCCTGGAAAGTAGCCGCTAACCAGAGCGCCCCACTCTATGCCCGGGTAGCCGGAATCTTCACTTACGCACAGATCGCCGGAGCAGATGGGATAGATAACCTGGCAAACCTCGTTACTGATCAGGAGGTAAAAGAGTTTGCCCTGCGTGCTCTTGCTGACCGTAAGCCTTATGTAGCGCATGTACCGCTGGAACCTTTTGTACAAAGCTTGCAAGATACTTCTGTGCGTGTACAGGCTGCTGCTATTGTCGGACTAGGCCGCTTAGGCCATAAGGAAGCTGCCCAGGCACTCTTAGAGATTCCTGTACCGGATTCTTTTGTCGCTCCCGCAAAAGGTACGGAAGGGCCGCATGCCACGCCCAATGCTGCGATCGTTCCAGCCCACCTGGCGGTGCGTGCTTTGGTGGAACTGGATGCGGTTGAGGCCAGCGTGGATGCTATCGGAACGGAAAATAATACCCTTGCGCTATGGGCACTGCGCTATATGCATGATCCTAAAGCAGTGGAAGGCTTGATCGCTGCCTACGAATCCGCTAGTGATATTAGTCTAAATAGTGAATTGGTTTCTACAGCTAATGCGTCTGGTAGCGATAATGCTCTGAAAAAAGAAATTCTTACTACACTTTCGCGGCTTTATAAGGAAGAAGCTCCTTACGATGGTTCCTGGTGGTGGAGTACCCGTCCTGATACGCATGGCCCTTACTATAAGGCCATCACCTGGGAAGCTTCTCCTGAGATCAAAGCCTTGCTGGTAAAGGAAAGAAACAAAGTCAACGCTCAGGGTAAAGAATTCTTCGCTGACCTCAATGCCAGGCACCGTATGGGTATTACTGAATTTGGGGGAGAAGAAGAGGTTGCCGTTAAGGAAGAAGAAGTGAATGTTGACCTTGCTAAGATCAGCAATGAGAAAGGTCAGATCGGTAAAAGCTCTATTGAAGACATCATGCTGGCTCTGGATGAGGTAGAGGGCAATCCCGAACTGGGTAAAACGCTCTTTACCAAGCAGGGCTGTGTAGCCTGCCACAGCATCAGTACCGATGAGACCATGAAAGGCCCTTTCATGGGACAGATTGGCTCCATCATGACCCGTGAGCAGATTGCTGAGTCTATTCTCAAGCCCAATGCTTCTATCTCGCAAGGCTTTGCCTCGGTGTACATCAAGACGAAAGATGGGAAGAACATCACCGGCTTTGTGTCGGAAGAGTCGGCAGACAAAATGGTAGTGCGTAATATTACCGGACAGGTATTTAATGTCAACAAAGAGGATATTGAGACCCGTAAGGAACTGGAAACTTCCATGATGCCTCCCGGTCTGGCCAATTCACTCTCTTATGAAGAATTTGCTTCATTAGTCAACTTCCTTTCTCAGCAGAAGAAGTAACTGATTTTGATAAGCTGTGCCAGATTCCTGAAATCTGGCAGAGCTTATATCAAATTAGTTTGATGTCTGGTTTACCCCTTATACTCCTATGCCAATAAGAATAACTCGTGTAGTCATTATGCTCAAACTACTTGCATTCATTTCTATAACAGCCATACTACATCATGTTACTTATGCGCAGGAGGTCTTGTCTGAAAACACTTCTACCGCCCTGCATCGGGGTATTTATGAAGTTAGCCTGAGCGCCAGTCCTACGGACGAGAATCCTTATTATGATATTCAATGTACTGTCACCTTTACAAAACCCGATGGTACGGAAGTGCAGGTAGATGGCTTTTATGATGGTGGAATATCTTTCAAAGCCCGGGCTTACTGCAGCCAACTCGGAGTATGGCAGTGGCAGTCTTCTTCCAATAACCCTGGACTGGATGGCCGGGAGGGTACTTTTGAGGTACTGCCTTCCGATCTGCGAGGAAAACTCCGTGTCCATCCGGGCGATCCCCATCAGTTTGCTTATGATAATGGCGATTGGTTTTTGCACATTGGAGATACCGGTTATCGTTTTGTGGTAGCTTCCGAACCCTACTGGCAGGAGTATATTGATCAGGCCAGTGAGATGGGCGCGACCAAGATTCGCACCTGGTTTGCTATGGACAGGGGAACGGTAAGCAACCTCTTTACACACAATCAAAAAGACCTGGCGCTGTATTACTGGAAAGAAATTGAGCGAAGGATATTGTACACCCTGCATCACCACTCGCACATTAATTTGCAGCTAATACCTTATGCCGAAGATACTGAACTGATCAGAAAGTATAGCGAAGGAAATGCGGCGGCTCAACTGCTAGCCCGCTATGCGCAGGCGCGTTGGTCGGCCTTTCCCAATGTGCAGTGGACCATCACCAACGACCGGGAGATCAGCCGAAGTGACAGCCTGAGCGGTAGACAGGTACACTACGAAACCATCAACCAGATGGGCAGGGATATGGCGGAACGAGAAGCCTGGGGCACGCTGCTCACCAATCATCAATCCCGTTTTAAAGGTTATGATCATGTGAATGAAGCCTGGTCGGATTTGATTACGCTGGAAGACCTTGATCAGGTAGGAGGAGAACTCATTCTGGAATACCGCCAGAAGAGGAAGCAGCCTGTGTTGCTGGATGAAGACCGCTACGAACTTTATCGTTATCCTGCGCACAGCAGGTATTATTTTCGCAGGCTGATGTGGGCTTCCCTGCTCTCGGGGGGCCATGCTACCTACGGTGGCCTGAAAACTTACCTGCCCTATGACGGTCAGTCTTACATTGGCAATGAGCGAGAAGTGGAAGTCAGGTATGAACCTCACAAAGGCCGGGATTATGGCGTATCCGGTTATTTTGATGCCAACCGGCAGGGCATACTCTCGCAAGGTGCTCATGATTTCCGCTACATCCATACCTTTTTTGAACAGACCGGCCTGACGCTGGTAGGTATGCTGCCTAATGATGCACTGGTAGGAGGTGACCCTTATCGGTGGAAATGTGCCCATAACGATAGCACTTACCTCATCTACCTGGCCAACCCCAGCGGTACGGAACCCGGTAGCGATCATCCCAGCCTGGAAGCTCCTACTGTAAGTATGACATTGCCCAAAGGCATCTATGCCCCAAGCTGGTTTGATCCTGATAGTGGCACCTGGGTCTATGGCGCTGACAGCCAGGGAGGTGAAATGACCCTTACCGCTCCCGGTCCCGAGGACTGGGTGTTGCTGATCAGAAAGAAGTGAAAACAATGAGGAGTCAGTAAAGTATGAGCATCTCTTCAACCCCTGATTTGTGGCTGACAGGGTGATCAAAAGCCCCCTTTTCATCCTTCTTTATCGCTTGAAGGCCATTTCTTCCTCCAAAGCGCAGCTAAAAGTTTTGTAGGGTGCGAATATTGCGTCAGAGTGTATTACATCATTTTGTAAAGCACTTTTATCGCTTTAGAAGCGGCTTACAATATTTTGTAAAGCACTTTTATCGCAATAATTGGCCTTACAAAAAAATGTAGAGTGCTTATATTCCAATAAAATGTCTTACGATAAAATGTAAAGTACATTAATTGCTTAAGGTCCACTTTACAATTTATTGTAAAGCCTTTGATGCGTTACTTAAACCCTTTACGAAGAATTGTAGACTACTTTGACGGAATAAAATACCTTTACAAAATATCTCAGCCAACTTTGAGGCTCCTTTATCATTTTTCACTTATCTGTAATGCAAAATCCCAGCATCAAGTACGGCACAATAAGCATAGGAATGCTTTTCTTGGCCTTGCCCTACAAGTAAAAAGAGATGTAGCTTCGTTCTGAGCGTATGAAGCAGTCTGTATGTTTTTGATATAAAAATTTAGCTAAAAATTTTTGTTTAATCATGATAGTATTAGGCAGAAGTAGTTATATTTATAGAATGATAAAATCACTTTGAATTCTTTGAAAAGACCAGTTCTAATTCTTCTCTATACATCTTTAACGGTTTTAATGATGTTATTTTTTAGTGATTCCAATGGGATTGAGGCTTGCCTCATATCAGCAGCCACTGGGCTTGGTATTTATCTTGTTTTGCGATTATTCTGTAAAAAGTTTTTCTACATTAAAAAATATTAAGTACCACAAAACATCAAGGCCGTAAGTTTGGCTGAAGGAAGCTAAACTGTACATCAGGCGATGTAGAATAAAGCAGAAAGTATTTAAAAAATGTCTCCGCGACGGTAGATAAAAGCTTCAAAAGGCTTATTGATTTTCATCAAATAGCTCGTTTTCATTATACACTCTCCAAAAAACCTTATACCCTTTTTATCTTGTTAACTTAACATGAAGTATATACGATATAATTGTATATATTTTAGTAAAAACACATAAAGAACATAGTATAAAAATAAAAAATCATAAATAAAGATTCTTAGAGAATGAAAAAATTACATTGGTTAATGATTATTACTGTGCTGATGTGCTTCAGTTCTTGTAATCCGAAAATTACGACAAGTATTAGTAATGCTTATTCGCCCTTGGATTATAAGCAAGAAGTGGTGGTAATGGGACTAGACCAGGCAGAACCTGATGGCGCAGAGAATTTAGGGCAAGTTAAAATTGGTGATACTGGATTTAGTACAAAATGCAGTTATGACATAGTGATTGATAAAGCGAGACTTGAAGCTAGAAAAGTTGGAGGAAATGCCATTAAAATTATTGAACACAGACCTCCATCCGCTATGGGAAGTGCATGCCATAGAATAACAGCCAATATTTTAAAAATTGAGAATATTGAGAACTATTCACCGAAAATGGAGGAAGAGGTACTGGTAGATGTTGATTATGCCATTTTAAACGTTTATCGGTATGGCGGAACTGGAGCATTAGTCAACTATGATTTGCATTTGGGTGATTCCGTAATTTGTAGAGTGAAAAATAACTATAAAACGACATTACACATTAATAAAGACGGATTAAATACACTTTGGGCCAAAACTGAAGCAAAGTCAGAAGTGCCCATTGATGTAAAGATGGGTAAAACCTATTATTTACGTTGTGGAGTTACCATGGGAGCATTTGTGGGACGTCCAAAACTGGATCTAATTGATAGTAAAACTGGTAAGTCTGAGTTTGAATCCTTTAAAGCGAAAAATCAATGAAAAATTTGTTCATTTTTCCTTTGTTCATTTTTATTTCAAATTCAATCTTCTCTCAAGACTTAATTGTAACCAATGAGGGGGACTCGATAAATTGTAAAATAACAAAAGTAAAATCAGATAACATCTACTTTACTTTCAAGCATAGAAAAGAGATAAGAAGTACGCTTTTGCTAATGTCAAATGTCAAATACCATCAATTAGATTATTATCAAACTAGTGAGGTGCCTAAAGAAAAAGTGGTTGGTTATGAGAACTATCAACATTTTAGGATTGCAATAAATGGAGGGTATAGCTATCAAATTGCGAAAGTAGCAGAGAGTGTTCGCAGCGCTTTTAAGGACTACATACAAGAGTTAAAATCAGGATACCATTTTGGCGGAGAAGTAACATATTATTTTTCTGAGCCATTGGGGGTTGGAGTAAAGTACAATGTCTTTAAATCCTCCAATAGCATAGATAATATTTATCTTAAAGACACTTATGGTAATAAGACTTATCATAAAATGAGTGATGATTTAACAATTTCTTTTATTGGCCCCACATTCTCGACTAGACTCTTAAATCATGATAAAAGCAATGCTTTTCTTATGAACCTAGCATTGGGATATATAGCTTATTCAAATGACAAAGTTGTCATTGATGATTATAAAATGACAGGAAGCACAATGGGATTGACTTTTGATGTTGGCTATGATATTGGTCTATCTGAAAATTTATCATTAGGATTTCAAATTTCATTGTTGACAGGAGCTCTAAATGAATATGATTGGAATGATGGTACAATTACAGAAACGATAGAATTAGAAGAAGGAGAATACGAAAGTTTAAACCGGATTGATTTCTCTGTTGGATTAAGATTCAGTAAATAAGAGCCTTGAGATCCTACATTTTATGACACCGAAAATCGTTATCTTTGAGAAAAACAATGCGTTATGGGCGTAGCAGAATTAAAACTAGATATTTTTAGAATGGTAGACCAACTACCAGAAAGTGAGCTGCAAAAGCTGTATGCCATGATTACGCATCTTGCCAATCCTGAGGCCAAACCGTGGGATACCTTATCTGAAGCTGAGAAAGCTGCCATAGAAGAAGGTTTAGCACAACTGGATCAAGGCCAGGGGAAACCTCATGCCGAAGTCATGGCTAATTTTAGGAAAAAGTATCATCTATGAGTCAGGCAGATTGGAGGATCATCTGATCTCCAATTATCTAATGGCTACAAAGATGATCCCTAACTGTTTTGCAAGATAACTTCCTATAGATTAGCCTTGGTTAAAACTTAAACTGCTAAAAGATAGAACAGATAAGCCCCATATACGCCCAGCAAGAGTGCTCCTTCCCAACGCTTCAGGATAAAGCCTGTTTTGACCAGGGGAATCAAAAGAACAGAAATGCCTACCATCACCAGGCTATCTACCAGGGCAATGTCCGGGGCTTTGATGGGGGTAATCAGGGTAGAAACTCCCAGAATGATCAGAATATTATAAATATTAGAACCTACCACATTTCCCAAAGCAATATCCGACTGCTTTTTGATGGCTGCCACTACCGAAGTCGCCAGTTCCGGCATACTTGTACCTGCGGCTACTATGGTCAGGCCGATCACCGCATCACTCACCTGAAAACGTTTGGCCAGGCTGACGGAATGATTGACCAACAGATCTGAACCAAAGATCAATACGGCCAGGCCCAGCAACATCAGCAGGACTTCTATGGCCCAGTGCCTGGATGTTTTAGGCATGGCTTCCTGAAACTCTTCCTGCACCTCAGTATTTGCCTGTCGGGCTTTACGGATATTGAACAAAGTATAGCCTATGCTGCCTGTCAGCAATACTATTCCCTCCAGGCGACTCAGTTCGTAGTCTAAAAAGAAAACAAGGAATAGCAGGGCTGTCACCAGCATCACCGGCACATCCAGGCGGAGTACTTCTGCTTTGACTTTGATAGGATAACAAAGTGCGGAGACTCCTAAAATTATGCCTATGTTGAAAATATTGGACCCTACCACATTCCCGATGGATATACCACCATTTCCCTGCAAAGCAGCCTGTATACTAACGATCAGCTCGGGTGTACTGGTGCCAAGAGCTACCACCGTTAAACCAATGATAAGGGGTGTTATCCCTAGACGGACTGCCAGAGCACTGGCCCCGTTCACCAGCCAGCTTGCTCCGAAGTAGAGTAAAATTAAAGAAACGGCAACCAGAAGTATATCAATAAGCATGAGCCACAGTCATTTTTCAGAAAGTATACGTCAAAGCGATAATAAAGAATCCTTAACTGAGTAGAAAATATTTTATTGGATATGAGCCTTTAAATATTTTGCTGCGAAACTACCCACTACATCTTCTTATTTAGCTTTTTTGATTCCCCACTTTGTGTCTCACAAATCGGAATTCCGGCCAAGTGACCTGTGAGAACATCGGCCATGGTTAGAGCAAATATTAATTTCAATGCATAAGACTAATGACTACCTACGGTTAGAGCACGCATTAAGGGACCACTGAGGCTAAAGCTAAATGCGCACCTGATAAGATTGTAAATCATTAATCATCCACCGCCTGACCTACCAGCAGGCGGAATTTCCATCCGGTAGGGTCATTGGTAGGGCCCTGCGTCTGCTTCATGATGATGCCGACGATATCTTCTACCGGATCAGCGAAGTACTGGGTGTTGAAATAGCCACCCCAGTCAAAGGTCCCGCTACTGCCCCGGCCTCCCATCGCTTCTCCTTCTTCAGTAAGTACGCCGAAAGCCAGTCCGTAGTGACGTCCTGTACCTTCCCACAGCTCACCGATCTGGTTGGCCATCATGGATTGAATGGTGGTACGACTCAGGAAGCGCTTGCCGTTCAACTCGCCTCCGTTAATATACATCTGCAGGAAAGTAGCATAATCTCTGGCAGTACTGGAAAGTCCGGCTCCACCGGAGAAGAAAGTTTTTGCACCTTTGATGGGGTATTCGGGATCATAAAAAGTAACCGGAAAGGCTTGCCACGCTTCATCTACTTTGTGCTGTACCGTTACCAGACGATCGGCTTTGCTGTCAGGCAGGTAAAATCCGGTATCGTCCATACCCAGTGGGTCAAAAAGGCGTTCCTGCAAAAACTCGTCAAAAGGCATTCCGGAGATGACTTCAATGAAATAGCCTAATACATCCAGCCCTTCACTGTAGGTATAGGCATCGCCCGGATTATGGTGTAACGGAAGACTGGCCAGACGTTTTACACTTTCTTCAATGGTGATGTCTTCAGTAGTGAACAAATCCATCACGCCAGCTTTCTGGTACATCATCTTAAAGCGCTCGTCTCCGTCTATCATACCGTAGCCCAGACCGGAAGTATGGGTGAGCAGGTGACGAATGGTGATTTCCCGCTCTGCCGGCTCGGTAGTATAAGTCGTATCGCTGTAGCGAAAGCTTTTCAGGAGTTGCGGGTCTTTGAACTCAGGAATGTACTTGGAGATAGGATCATCCAACTGGAAGTGTCCTTCTTCCCATAACATCATCACGGCAGTAGAGGTGATGGCCTTACTTTGGGAAGCGATACGAAAGATCGCGTCTTTTTCCATGGCTTCGTTGGTCGCATTATTGGCTTTACCAAAAGCTTTGTGGTATACAATCTTCCCATTGCGGGCTACCAGGGCTACGATGCCCGGCACCTGCCCCTCTTCAATGGCTTCCTGGCACATGGCATCTATTCTTTGCAATCGTTCGGCCGACATGCCTACGCTGGCAGGAGAGGCTTCGGTAAGGGGAGGGGATTTTTGCTGAGATTTGGTTTGAGCCATTGCGGTAAAAGCAATGAAAAAGCAGAGGCAGTGTAGTAGGTTGTTTTTCATTAGTCAAGGTCGTTTTTAAAACCTTAAAATATCAAAATTTCAGAGATGCTTCATGTTTTTATGCACTTAACTATCGCTGATTGCAAGAAAAGGGTGGGGATATCCTCGCTTTGGGTGGGTAAGAGGTTTTCCAAAAAGTATTTTAAGAGAAATATGAAAATTGCACAGATGAAATGAAAACTTGATGATATAAAAAAGATTTAAAAACAATTCACATGAATTTATAACTAATTTTTATGGGGTATAATACACAATTTAATAAAATTGTAATGCTCATATTCTCCAAAATAAGCGTTTTATATTCATAAATTCATGTACCAAAAAATAAAAAAATAAACTAATGAATATCTGTAAATAAGATAATAGAATAGCTTATGTTTATATATTTGTGAGAAAATAATCAAAATAATATCTCTTACTATATAATAATAACCAATGAAAACATGCTTACCTATTAAAGTAACTTTAAGTATGCTATGCCTAGTAGTATTACTTATATCTTCTTGTGAAGATGACGAAGTAACGGTTTTTGAACCTACTGAACTAGCCATACTGGGTCCGGAGGAAGTATCACCTGGCGATACCGCTACCTACACTACTGATCTTTATGAAAATGAAACTTATAGTTGGATGGTACCCGAAGGGGCTACTATTACCTCAGGAGGATCCACTCCGAATATAATATCGGTTACCTTTACCGCAGCAGGAGGCGGTGAAATCAGTGTAGCTGCCCGTGGAATTAATGGTACCAAGACAGTAGAAGTGATCACTTCAGTTCCGGAAGCCAGCGTAGCCCTGGATGAGGAGGAAGTAGCATTGTCTGAAGGCGAAACTGCCAACGTACTGATTACTTTTGACCAGGATATTGCCAGCGCTCCCGAAGTCAGTCTGGTAGAGGTAGAAGGATTGGCAGGGAGTACCATCGGTGCAGTAGAAAAGGTAGATGACCGTACTTTCCGGTTGGCTTATACTGCCGGTAGCGGAGATGGCGTTGATCAAATCAGCGTAACGCAGGCTGTATCCACTGAATTCTACGGTTCTGTAACGATGGATACCGTCATGATTTTTGATGCATACAGAGTAGACAACACCTCAGCCACCGGTGAACTAACGGCCTCACAAACGCCGGTCAGCGATGACATGTCGGTGACAATTTCAGCCGTTTTTAGTGAAGCGCTCAGTACCTCTGATACTGTACAGGTATCTATCAATGGTGTCACTAGCGATGCTGCCTATGTTACCGATGCAAATATGATTACCCAGGACGGTATCACCTGGACGTACGTGTTTGAGCCGGAAGGTGGTGCCAATGAGTTGGCTACAGTATCGGTCAATAACCTTCCAGCCGATCTGGTAGGCAATCCGACCGAGGCGGTGGAACCGATCATTCTTCAGATCAAGAACGATTAAATTACAATATTGATAAAAGGAAGCCGCAGTGATGTGAGATTCAAGACCCGCTAAGTGCGGTTTCTTTCATTAGAATTTATTGATTTGGGTGTAGTTGATGGCTACACCTTTTTTTATGCTTTATCTTCAATGAGCGAAGACCATAAGGCATTATGCCGAGCAACAAATACTAGCGTAATGAAGTACCGATTGTCTTCAGTTACTTTTCTACAAATGATTTAGCTTGGCTGAGTATTATCTGATCAGTTAAAAAGCCTTACCCTATCGTCGATCATGGCAAAGAGGAACGGGTGCAACATTGCACCGCCCCTTTCAAATTGATACAAAATGAATAACTTAAGCCCTGAATTTAGAATCAGCCAAGCACATGTCTGCATCAGATCTAACCAAAGCGCATAAGCGATTCCCTACCTACCAGCCTGACATCCATCGGCAGAGGTCAGTTGGCCTCGAGAAAGGAAGCCGTTTGGTATACGGTACCTCCGGTCTGGGAGGCGTATGGGGAAAAGTAGATGAGGAAGAAAGCATAGATTGTCTGCTGTATGCTTTTGAGCGGGGTGTGCGTAGCCTGGATACTTCCCCTTCTTACAGCAGAAGCGAGGAATTTGTGGGAAAAGCCCTGCAAAGGTGGAGAGGAGAGCAGCCTTTCATCAGCACCAAAGTGGGCCGTTTGCCTGCTGATAAAGCCGATGAGTGTTATGTGGATTACTCTCCTGAAAGCATGCGCCAGAGCCTGATGCGTAGCCTGGACAGGTTGGGCGTAGAGCAGCTAGACCTTTTGTTTCTGCATGAGCCTCATCTGGTCCCTCTGGATAAGATCAATGAGATTCTGGATACGGTTCAATCCTTTAAAGCAGAAGGCTATACCAGAATGCTGGGGGTAGGCGGCAATCCACCGGATGCCTTTTTCCCATTTATCACCAGCGATCATTTTCAGGTAGTGTCCAGCTTTCTCAGACTGGATGCCTGCAATCTGTCGGCTTTGGAAAAAGATATCCCTCATTATCAGGCGCACAATATCGCTTTGTACGCTGCTTCTGCCTTGCATATGGGCTTGCTGGGTGATCTTTTTGAGCGGTATGCTGAGCATCCTCCCCACACCCAATGGATAAGTGATAAAGATGTGGAGGTGGCAAAAAGGATAAACATTCTGGCCAGAGCGCAGGGCATGCCTCTAGCCTCGCTGGCTCAGCGCTATCTCTTTTCCATGCAGGAAGCCCACAGCGTAGTGATAGGGGCCAGCAAACTTGCGCAGATTCAGGCTACCCTACACGACTGGCAGCAGGGAGCATTATCCAAAGAACTATTTGAGCTAATAAGTCAGACTATTCTCAACACAAGAAACTTATAGGAAAATAAAGTATGAAAACGATTATACTGGAAGAGCCCGGAAAATTTAACTACACTGAAACGAATTTGGAGAAAAGCCTTCAGGCGGAAGAAGCTTTGCTAAAAGTACACCGTATCGGTATCTGCGGTACAGATTATCATGCCTTCCGTGGGAGGCAGCCTTTTTTTAGCTATCCCCGCATTCTGGGGCATGAGCTGGGGGTGGAAGTAATAGAAGTGGGAAAGAAAGTTCATCATGTAAAAATAGGTGACCGATGTTCAGTTGAACCTTACCTTAACAGCACGCAGGATCAGGCGGTTAAGCGGGGCTTCACCAACTGCGGCGAAAATCTTTCGGTACTGGGCGTACATCAGGACGGTGGCATGCGGGAGTATCTGAAAGTTCCTGCACAATATCTGCACAAATCTGATAAGCTCAGCTATGAGCAACTGGCGGTAGTAGAGCCCCTGGGCATTGGCTGTCATGCCGTCAACCGGGCCGGTATTACTGCCGACGACTATGTGCTGGTGGTAGGCTCAGGCCCTATTGGTTTGGGTACGGTACTCTTTGCTACGGCAACAGGAGCCAAAACCGTTGTGATGGATGTGAATGAAGAGCGTCTGGCTTTCGCCCGGACTGCGGCAGATATTGCCGGAACGGTGCTGGCTGGAAAAGAAGACACGCTTGAGCAACTGAGAGCGCAGTTTGATGGTGATTTGCCTACCGTAGTACTGGATGCTACCGGCAATCCACATTCCATGAGCAAGGCTTTAGAATATGCGGCTCCTGCGGGGAAAATCGTGTTTATCGGTCTCTTTCAGGGAGACTTTTCTTTTCATGATCCCTATTTTCACAAAAAAGAGCTGACGCTCATGGCAAGTCGCAATGCGCTGCCTTCAGATTTCCGGCAGATCATCCACATGATGGAAGAGGGTAGTATCAATACCGATGCCTGGATCACACACCGCAGTAGTTTTGAGGATATGATAGCACAGTTTGACTTATGGCTAAAGCCTGAATCCGGAGTGATCAAAGCAGTGGTTTCGCTATAATTTTAGACTGACGGCAATAATGTAGGAAAGAAAGATGAAGTCAAGCATCTGTAAAGATTGATGTAGCGATGTTACGATAATTTTGTCTATTTGCATTTTGATTATGCTGGCATAATGCATATAAATCTTAAATTGGAAAGAATATTTTAGTTAATACAACAACCGAATGAGCAATCCCTCTAAAACTCCCCTGCTTCCTTTTATTTTGATTACCAGCTTGTTTCTGATGTGGGGACTGGCCAATAATATGACTGATACTCTGTTGGCAGCCTTCAAGAAGATCATGAGCATGTCGGATTTCCAGACCAGCTGGATTCAGATTGCCTTTTATGGTTCTTACTTTTGTCTTGCACTACCCGCAGCGATTCTGATCAAAAAGTTTACTTATAAGACAGGAGTCTTATTGGGTTTAGGGATGTTCATCGCCGGCTCTTTATTATTTTATCCGGCAAGCCAGACGATGGTTTATGGACATTTTCTGGCTGCTCTTTTTATTCTGGCGGGAGGCCTGTCTATTCTGGAAACCTCTTCCAACCCCTACATTATCGCCATGGGGCCGGAAGAAACAGGCACGCGTAGGCTCAACCTGGCGCAGTCTTTCAATCCTATCGGTTCTATCATTGGAGTATTACTAAGTAAAGTGTTTATTCTTTCTAAGCTCAACGCTGCCAGTGCTGAAGTAAGGGCCAGCATGACTCCTGAACAACTGAAGGACATACAGGCTGAAGAGCTGACGGCCGTGATGGGGCCTTATGTGGGGGTCGCTGTACTTTTATTAGTGCTTTGGCTGACCATCGCTATTGTAAAAATGCCCAAGGCTTCCGATGCGGATGAAAGTCTGAATCTGGGCCCAACGTTTAAACGTCTGATCAAAAATCCAAATTATGTGTGGGGGGTGATTGCCCAGTTTTTTTATGTGGGAGCACAGATTGGTGTATGGTCTTATACCATACGCTATGTCATGTTGGAGTTGCAGGTTGATGAAGATGAGGCAGCTTCCTACTACCTGGCAGCCTTGATACTATTCACCATTAGCCGTTTTATCTGCACAGCGCTGATGAAAGTGATCAAACCCGGTAACCTTCTGGCGCTGCTTTCTATTCTGGCAGTAATCTGCACCTTCCTGGTAGTGGTAGGAAGCGGTTATGTGGGCGTGTATGCACTGGTAGGTATCTCCGGCTGCATGTCGTTGATGTTTCCCACCATTTACGGTCTGGCAGTAAGAGGATTGGGCGATGATACCAAATTGGGTGGCTCCGGCCTGATTATGGCTATTCTGGGAGGGGCAGTCATTACCTCCATCCAGGGGCAGGTCTCAGACATGACGGGTAGCATTCATCTCGCATATCTGGTGCCACTTTTCTGCTTTTTGGTAGTGGCTGTATACGGGAGACTGGCCAGAAGAAGAGCTAGGCAGGAAACCCGGTACAGTGGCTAATATTACTCTTTACCTTAAATTTAGGCAATATCCCAGGCAGTCATTGATGTCAAATATCCAGAATGCTAAGCTGTTAGGCAAAGTGCATGCGGTTTCGGTTCTTAAAAAAGTATCCATGAAGAAGTATACACTAAGTAAATAGAGAGTTGATAGAATGAATTATACTAGTTGATTTTATCTATTTTTAGGGATTAATAATGCATGCATTTTGATAAAATGAAAATTAATGCGAGTATTATTGGGAAAAGTGGAATAAGGGAGTGGCAATGTCTGAACAGCGAAATACATATTTGAAGACTATTCATCAATCTGATCTTTTGTGGGAGGAGTTTTGTAAAGGAAGTAAGGATGCCTACTTCCGGATCTATCAGGAGTATGTAGATGAGTTGTTCAACTACGGATATAAAATACATGCCGACCGCGAACTTGTTCAGGATTGCCTGCACGATCTTTTTGTTAATCTTTGGGAAAAGAGAAGTCATCTGGGTAAGGTGCAGTCCATACAGTTTTATCTCTATGCTTCCTTGCGGAGAAAAATGCTGCGTACCCTGAAAAAAAGGAATCTGGAGTCTTTTTGTGACGAATCCATGTTTGAACTTTTCTCAACAGACTCTCATGAAAACTCGCTCATCTTTCAGCAGGAGAGTTCTCAGAAATCCGCTCGTCTGAAAAATGCTGTCAAACAGTTGTCGGCCCGCCAAAGAGAAGTAGTCTTCCTGAAATATTACGATAATTTCAGCTATGAAGAAATTTCAGGAATTATGGGAATAAGCGTTGAGTCGCTCTATAAACTGATGTCCAAAGCGCTGAAATCTCTTAAAATTTTGCTGCACGAAAAAGCTGTTCTTTCTCTATTGTTTTTATTTCATCTAATAAGAAGCATTTTTTAATATTACTCTTATGCTTTTTATTTCAAATCAGTGAATTTTTTGTAAAAGTTAAAAATTTTTTCCTTTTGGTAGGGAAGGTTTGCTATTGGTATGTCTCTTAATAACAGATACTAATACAACAACCAAAACTACTAATGAATTTGGATAACCATTTACTGGAGCAACTCCTCTCCAATGACTCGTTCATTGAATGGGTCAGGTATCCTTCACCAGCGTTGGATGAGTACTGGCAAGCCTGGATGGAGAAAGATATCAGGCGGCAGGAAACAGTAGAGGAGGCACGAAGTATTCTTCTTTCTATTTCGTTCCATAAAGCTTTACTTACCAACACAGAAAAAAACGTACTTCAAGAACGTATCGCTACTTCCATCGGTGATAGTGAAGTGCAGCTGGCGAGATCGCCTGTTTCGCACAGCTTTTTTCCAGTGTACCTGCGTTATGCTGCTGCTATTGCGGTCCTCACTGTCTTCACTTACTTTCTGCTAAACGTATTTCAGGGTTCTTATGCTACTGTAACTACCGCTTACGGTGAAACCAAATCTATCATTCTTCCCGACAAGTCTGAAGTTACCCTCAACGCCAATTCATCGCTCCGCTATCCCAGAGATTGGGAGAAGCAGGAAGATCGTGAGGTCTGGCTGGAAGGTGAGGCACTTTTCAGGGTGAGTAAGCAGGAAGTCATAGATGAAAATGATTCAGCGAAGAATAGAAAATTTGTAGTACACGCTACCAAGCTGAAAGTAGAAGTACTGGGCACGGAGTTTAATGTGCGGAACAGAAAAGGGCAGACTGAAGTCACGCTGAGAGAAGGAAAAGTAAAGCTACTTAGCGCAGTAGAGACAGCCGAAGAAGTGGTAATGCAAGCCGGTGAACATGCCCGACTGCTGGCAGACCAGAAAATTGCCATCAGCAGAGTGAAAGTAGAGGAGTTTACCACCTGGACGGAGAAGCGCTGGTCTTTCCGGGATACCCCATTAGAGGAAGTAGCAAAATCCATTACTGAATATTACGGACTGGAAGTGGAGATCACGGAAGCTTCGCTCAAAGAAAGGAAGTTTAGCGGTTCTCCACCCAAAGATGATATGTCGGCACTGCTGCAAATGCTTAGTGCAATCTATCAGGTGCCGGTCCGGCAAGAAGGCAATACGATCCGAATGGGTCACTAAATCATATAGATACAATCTAAATTTTTTCACATGAACAAGGATGTACTCAATCTAAAAATCTATTTCCGAATAAGCGTTTTTTGCTTAGTGGGAATAGCGTTAGTATGTAGTCCGGCACTGGCACAAAACATGACCGCCAGTATACAGACAGCAAATCAGCCTACTGCACGCCCTGTATATACACAGGATGAAAAGCAGGTAGCCTTGTACGAGCTATGTAATCTGCTGGAAAAGAAATTCAGCATATCAGTCAACTATGAGTCGAATGTGCTGGATAACAAATTTGTAAACCGAAAGAAAGCAGATGACCTGCTTCAAACGCAAAAGGAGAAGTTATCTGCTAAGATGCGTGAGGTGTTGAACGATTATAACCTTAATTTTAAGGAGTTTGAAGGAGACAACTTCATCATCGTCCCTCAAACTGAGGCGCAGCCTCAGAAACTACTTCCCCAAAGCTTAGCGGTACCTGAGGCAGATCACCAACTGGTCCTGAACAAGGTTAAGAGCCAGGAAATGGGGCGTATTCTTATTCAACAGTATGAACAGAGTATTAGTGGTAAAGTAACTGACCTGGAAACAGGAGAAGGTTTACCCGGAGTAAATATTCTGGCCAAAGGTACTTCTACCGGTACTGTATCGGATATGGATGGTAATTACCGACTTACCGTAGCCGATGAAGTGACTACCCTGGTTTTCTCTTCTATCGGGTATGAGACCGAGGAGGTTCAAATTAACAACAGAAGTACCATTGACCTGGCATTATCACCCGATATTCAGTCACTGTCTGAAGTAGTAGTAGTAGGGTATGGTACGGTGAAAAAAAGCGACCTGACCGGTTCTGTGGCTTCCGTAAGCTCAGAGGAACTTACAGCCTATCCTGCGATAGGTGCTGAGCAAGCTTTGCAGGGTCGTGCGGCAGGTGTGCAGGTGCAGGCCAATAATGGTGAGCCGGGAGCAGCATACAAAGTGAGGATCAGAGGAGGTACCTCTATCAACTCTTCCAGTGACCCGCTTTATGTGGTAGATGGTTTTCCGGGAGCGGCCATACCTCCTCCTGAAGATATTGCATCTATGGAGGTACTCAAAGATGCATCAGCTACTGCCATTTATGGTTCGCGTGGTGCCAATGGTGTAATTATGATTACGACCAAAAAAGGAGAAGCCGGACAAACGAAGATAGACCTGAACACTTCCTGGTCGCTACAAAACGAAATCAACCGCCTTGATCTGCTTAATGGAGAGCAGTTTGCCCGATACATTAACGAAGTAGACGCTTCAGCAGATAGAGACCCTACCTTTGCTAATCCGGCACAGTTTGGAGAAGGAACCGACTGGCAGGATGAAATCTTCCAGCAGGGAGCTATTCAAAACTATCAGCTATCGGTATCAGGAGGTAATGAAAATGTACGTTATTATGTATCCGGTGTAGTATATGATCAGAAAGGAATCATCATCAATTCTGATTTTTCTCGTTACTCTATCACGAGTAATCTTGACATAGACGCCACAGATAAGTTAAAAATTGGTCTTAACCTCTTCGCCCGCCGTAGTAGTCGCGAAGGTATCCTTTCTCAGGAAGGTAGTGGTGGTACCAATGGGGCAGGGGTAATTTCTTCAGCGTTCAGATTTGAACCTACCCAGGGTATTTATGATGCCGATGGAGACTATACCATCAGCCAGATCGGAGACCCTTTTGATAATCCGGTAGCCATAGCCAGAGAGAGGTCTAATGAGCAGGTATCTGACCGCCTTCAGGCCAATATATTTGGAGAGTATCAGATTTTTGAAAACCTGACGTTCAGAACTACGCTGGGCGGAAGCCTTGATAACATGAGAGAAGGTACTTATATCTCCACCCTGCTGAATGCGGGTAGAAGTGTCGGCGGTGATGGAACCATTAATTCCGGAAAAGATACTGACCTGATCAATGAAAACTACCTGACGTATAACAAAACCTTTGATGGGGTGCATGAGCTGACAGTAATGGCAGGTTACTCATACCAGTCGTTCAGAGATGAGTCATGGAGTGCCCGCGGACAATCTTTCATTACCAATGCCGGCCTATGGTGGGATCTGGATGGTTCATCGGTATGGCAACAGCCTGGCTCCGGCTTAATTGAGTCAGAATTGTCTTCTTATTATGGACGTATTAATTACGGTTTTGACAGCAAGTACCTGCTTACCTTCAACGCTCGTTATGATGGCTCCAGCCGTTTCGCCAGAAATAACAAATGGGCTTTCTTCCCTTCAGGTGCATTTGCCTGGAATATGAGCGAAGAAGGCTTCCTGCAGGATGTAGATATGCTTAGCCAGTTGAAGCTACGTGCCAGTTACGGTATCACCGGTAACCAGGGGATTGGCCCTTATCAATCGCTAGCTCAGTTCGGAACTGTGTTTGCCGTAGTGAACGGCCAACCTGCCAATGCGGTAAGACCTACCGATGTAGCCAATGACAACCTAAGTTGGGAAAGTACAGCACAGTTGGATATCGGAGTGGATGTGGGCTTCTTCAATGACAGGATAAACCTAATAGCCGATTATTATCGCATGGTTACTTCTGACCTTTTGTTTAGTGTACCTTTACCAGAATATTCAGGGTATAGCTCTCAGTTGCAGAATATTGGTGAAGTAGAGAACAAAGGTTTTGAATTTACCTTAAACTCTAGAAACCTGGTAGGAGAATTTAAGTGGGAGATGGGACTAAACCTTTCCCTTAACCGTAATAAGGTACTAACACTGCCTGAGGGGAATGATATTTTCTACGCTTCCAATCCCGGACACATACTTACTGACGAAACGCAGATACTGAGAGAAGGTGAGCCGGTAGGTACTTTCTTCGGATGGGTGTATGAAGGCGTAGCCCAATCAGAGGATGAAGTGTTGGAAGGTGCAGAAGGTGTAGGAGGAGAAAAGTATGCTGATCTTGATGGTGATGGGGTACTTACCAATGAAGATCGTACCCTCATCGGTAATCCTCACCCTGACTTTATCTACGGATGGAATAATACCTTCCGCTGGAGAAATTTTGACCTGAATATGTTCATTCAAGGCTCTCAGGGTAATGAAATCATGAACTATACACGATTTGAGTTGGACTGGCTGACCGGTAAAAACAATGCGACCACTGATGCACTGGACCGCTGGACTCCTGAGAATACAGATACCAATGTACCCAAAGCTTCTTTTAGTCGCCCGGCCCGTCCTTCAACCCGCTGGATTGAGGATGGCTCTTATGTTCGCCTGAAAAACCTGGCCTTAGGCTATACTTTACCGGCGACAACCATGGAGAGTATTGGTTTGCGTGCCTTGAGAGTTTATGTAAGTGCGCAGAATCTGCTTACCATCACCAACTACAAAGGCTTTGATCCTGAAGTGAACTACCAGAGTGGAGGTAATACAAATTCAAACCGTAACCTGGGGCTTGACTACGGAAGTTATCCTAATGCCAAATCTTATACTGTGGGCTTACACATTGGTTTTTAGACAATGGCATGGTTTAAACCCAAAAAGCGAAAAACAATGAAAAATATTATCAATAAATTCACAGTCCTTTTACTAGTAGGAGTATTTGCTAGTTGTACAGATCTTGAAGAAGAGCCGGTAGGAGTACTGGCCCCCGAAAGTTTCTTTAGAACCCCCGGAGATGTGGAAGCTTCTATTTTTGGGGCTTATGGACGTATGGCTTCTGAGCCTTACTATGGACGTAAGCTGAGCCTCACGCTACAACTCCTGAGCGATATGTGCGATATAGGGGACCGGGGTACTCCGGCCAGAAGGCAGGAAATCAATGATTTCAGAACGGAATCTAACAACGGAATGATTACCTCATTCTGGCCACGCTCTTACGAAATAATCAGTGCAGCCAATGCATCTATCGCCGGAGCAGAACTGCTGGGTGAAGGCGCAATTAGTGAAGAAAGAAGAAATGCCTTGATCGCTGAAGCGCGCTTTGTGAGAGCTTTCGCCTATTATCACCTGGTACGTCTGTTTGGTGACATTCCTTATATAGACTATTTTGTAAATGATCCTGAAGCAGTAAAGACTATTGAAAAAACCCCGGCAGCAGATGTGTACGCTAATATTATCGCTGACCTGGAATTTGGTATAGCGAACTTACCTATGCAGCATCCGGATAATGTACGGACCAGACCTTCCAAAGGTACTGCTTACACCATGCTTGCTTCAGTATACCTAACTATGGAAAACTGGCAGCAGGCTTACGATCATGCCAAATGGGTGATTGACAATGCCGGAGAACTTGACTATGCCCTGGTACCTGATTATCAGACGCTCTTTATAGCTACTGAGCAGGATGGTATCGCTGAGCATATCTTTGCCATAGATTTTCTGGGCTTACAATCCAGTGGTGGTGGTGAAAATGATGACCTTCTCGGGCCAATTACCGGCATCAGAGGGGCAGATCAGAATGGCTGGAGTGTGAGTGTCCCTTCTATGGAAGTGTATGAAAGATGGAGCGAAGAGGATTACCGCAAGCAGGTGAGTCTGGAAGACACTACCCTGGTAGAAGGTGTGCTTACCCCCTATACTGAGTATCAGCAGGTACAAAGACCACATATTGCTAAGTTTGCTCGCTTCCCTGGTAACGCTAATACTGAAACCCGTTACTCTGATCATAACTATGTTGTCTTTCGCTATGCGGAAGTGCTTCTGATTGCTGCTGAGGCTTTGAATGAGATCAGTGGCCCAACTCCTGAAGCATTGGGCTATGTAAATCAGATCCGTGAGCGGGCACGTAACTGGTCAGGAATTACTACTAATTTTCCAGCAGATGTACAGGCAGGAATCTCAACTGATGCATTCCGGGACCTGGTATTAGAGGAGAGAAGGTGGGAACTGGCATTTGAGTTTAAGCGCTGGTATGATATCAAACGTAGGCAGTTGGGTGAAGAAGTATTCACCGGACCTAATGCACTTGAGCCACACGATAACTTTGATCCTACTAAGCATTATCTTTTGCCTCTGCCTCAGGACGAACTGGACAGGAACCCCAACCTTCTGCCGCAAAATCCTGGGTACTAATTCGATTACAGATTGAAGATTTATTGAGAGAGTGATAGGTAGTGATTTGGAAGTCTTCAAATGTGCGGCGATGGTTTGAAATTAGTATGATAGCTAGTTTAATAAAAAAGAGGCTTGATGATTTCCATCAAGCCTCTTTACTTTTATACTAGTTTATCATTGGTTTTAAGCCAAATCATTCAACTGCTTCATATCATCCTCATCCAGCTTAATATGAGCCGCTCCGGTATTGTCCTTTAGGTGCTCAACCGAACTGGTGCCGGGGATGGGCAGAATATTGTCGCTGTGAGCCAGCAACCATGCCAGGGCAATCTGGTACATTGAAGCATCATGCTTTTTGGCAATAGATTGTAAACTTTCATTGTCCAGCGCACCCGAATCCAGAGGATACCAGGGAATAAAGCCCATGCCTTGTTCTTTTGTCCATGCTACTTCATACTGCCACTTACGATCTGTCAGGCTAAACTTATTCTGAACACTCACTACCTCAAAATATTCCTGAGCCTGTTTAATTTGCTCTACACTTACCTCTGACAGGCCCAGATGACGAATATACCCCTGTTCCTGCAATTCTTTCAGCTTGCTCAAAAACTCATCCGTAGGCACTTTTTCGTCAAATCTGTGCAGTTGGTAAAGGTCAATGCGATCAACCTTCAGGCGTTTCAGGCTGCCTTTTAATGCTTCTTCCAGGTGCTCAGGACGCCCATTAACCGGCCACTCTCCAGGACCAGTACGTTCCAACCCTCCTTTAGTGGCGATCAATAGCCCTTCGGGATAGGGATGTAAAGCCTCAGCGATCAGCTCTTCTGATACATAAGGACCGTAACTGTCAGCAGTATCTATGAAGTTAATGCCTAAGTCCTGGGTAGTTTTGAGCACACGAATGGCTTCAGCCTTGTCTTTGGGTGGTCCCCATATACCTTCTCCGGTAATGCGCATGGCCCCATAGCCTAATCGGTTAATGCTAATGTCGCCCAGCGTGAAAGTACCAGCAGCGGCGGCGTTTATTTTGGTGTTAGTTTCCATAATTATTTTTATCAGGTGTAAAAAATCGTTCTGATCAAAAAAAAATGCTTACCTATTACAACACCATCCAAATCGTAGGGTTATGAAAAAGTAATATTTCTATTAGCTTTGAGAATTACTTAAATCCGGCTGAATAGATTGAAAGTGCTGAAGAAAGTTGTCCGCGTCCTGCTGATCTTCTTAATTATCTTAGGGGCAATATTGGTGATAAGTATTGGCCCAATTGATGACTCACCCTATCAGGAGCAAGCTTACTATAAAGCCACACTAAAGGCACTGGATAGTCTGGAGAATGTATTGTCAGTTACAGAAGCAACCCCCGGAGATACCGTTCAGGCTGGCTGGAGCATAAAAAATATTACTCCTCAGGAGCCGGTCAGCCTGATGGGCTATGGCTGGAAAGGGGATTACGAAAGAGTACATGATTCGCTGCACGTGCGGGCAGTAGTATTTTCCAATCAGCAGGAGTCCGTTGCCTGGCTTACTTATGAACTGATGATCGTACATCCAGACCTGGCTAATGCCATACGCTATGCAGTGGATACGGCACAACTTCCTGTGCAAAATCTGTATTTCACTGCAGTGCATACCCATAATGGCTTCGGTGAGTGGGCCAGAGGTTTTGGCGGGAAGCTAACTGCCGGGGGATATAATCCGGAATTGGTAAACTTAATTGTAAAACAAACGCTGGATGCCCTACAGGAAGCTTACCGAAGTCGTAAGCCTGTAAAAGTAGGTTATGAAGCGTTTGCTGCTCCCGCGTTGGTGCGTAATCGTTTGGTGAGGGGAGGGGGTACTGATCCCTATCTGAGGGTAATCAAATTGGAGCAGGAGGGCGGTAATACCGCTTTGGTTTGTACTTATGCCGCTCATGCTACTTTTCTTAATAGCAAACGTATGGATTTGTCGGCTGATTATCCATCAGCTTTGGTAGAGATACTGGAGCGGGATACTGCTGTAGATTTTGCTGCCTATGCTGCGGGAGCAGTAGGAAGCCACAGCCCCGTCCGGGAAGGAGAGTTTACCTATGAAAAAATGTATGCTTATGCTCAGGAAATGGCCCAGCCCATTTCTAAAAATTGGGATAATATAGAGACTGATTTCACCGAGCAACTGCTTTATGCTGATATCCCTTTTCATCTGGGACAGCCTCAACTCAAACTTAGTGGTGGCTTAAGAGTGCGTGCCTGGCTTTTCAATGCGGTACTGGGAGAGCTTAGCCCGCAGATCAGTGGGATTAAGTTAGGAGATATAATTATGGTAGGAACACCCGCCGATTATTCGGGTATGCTATATGAGCAATTAAGGGCTGATGATAAACAGTTGATCATTACGAGCTTTAATGGAAGCTATATCGGTTATGTGATTCCTGACGAATATTATGATGAAAACCATCGCGAGGCCAGAGAATTAAACTGGTTTGGCCCCTATACCGGAAGTTATATGACAGAAGTGATGAATAGCTTTGTTCAGATATTGGCAGAAGATTCAGAATAAGGCATAAAAAAAGCGGACAAAAGTCCGCAGGTTTGGTTTTGGTAAAATCCTTACTATGCTGAAATAACCTTAATCAGTTTTCCACTTTTGCTGAAGCGAAGTTGAGTGTTGATTTTTTTGTCTTTCAACGATAATAAATAAGTTTCTTCAGAGGAATCGTGAAATGAATAGTTGACAATCTGCGATATCAGGTCAGAAGCTCCCTTTGCAGGAATAAGGTAAACTTGGGAAATAGTATGCTTTCCAAAAGGACTATTTGCAAAGCTTTCCATCACTACAGAAGGTAGTTCAGATGCTTTAATAGGCCTAAACTCTTCTGGTGCTTCTTCTACTACCTTTGAATCATTATGCAGATAATTCTGGTAAAAATCTGAGGTTGTGATTTTATCTTCTGCCAGCATAAAGCTGACGATGCTCACCACACTCACCAAGAAAAAAAATTGCATGAATTTCATAAATCCTCCTTTTCTAAAATTATCTGTTACATAGAGTGAAAAAACCGTACCACTCATTCTAACAATGCCCAAAATGCTTTTTTAGAGGGAGATAGAGGGATTATGAAACAAAAAGTGTGGAATCTTTTTCCCCACACATTACACACTGTGATCGCGAAAGCTCTACACTTGTGTATTATTTTGTGTCAAATATTGCCTGCACTTATCCTGATAAGGTTGTAGATCAGGAGGGGGCATGCCAATTTCTTTGGCTTCTTCATCCCAATGACGCATGCGCAAACTTAATTTAAATAGCTCATCCTGCTCAAAAGCAGCAGCTTCCTCAGCATTCATTTTTCCTCCCTGGTATTCCAGTGTTTGTTTGCTGGCTTCGGAAAGCTTGTCATAATAATCCGCTTCCTTAAAAGTCAGGTACCTTTTGGCCTGTACATGATTTTCTACCAGTTGCGCCATACGTTCAGAAAAACCCAGATGACGAAGGTAATCTCCTCCAATCTTATCGTGACTCATAGCGCCATAATTACCCATGAAGGTCTTGCTTTCCTGTTCGTTAGCAGCCAGGTGCCCGATGTCATGGAAGAGGGCTGCCAGGATAACTTCGTCCTCGTATCCTTCTTTAGAAGCGAGTTGAGCACTTTGCACCGCATGTTCCAGTTGGGTAATAGACTCTCCGTATTCATCATGGCCATATTTATCAAACAGGCCAAATACTTCGTCTACGATTTGGTCTACAGTTTTTTGGTTTTGCATAAGGTTGAGATTTACCAGCAAAATACGGAATTAGGTAATAACATTTCCTATTACTTCTTTAAGTCTTGGTTAACAATCAGGCTATTGTGATGAAGCAAATCTTTGCTGATATTCTTTCCAGGTTTGCATAGACTTTCGGAGATGGACAGCTTTGTCTTCTTTAATGTTATAGCATTGCAGGCCGACAGGACCATCAAAACCCAAGTCAATGAATGTTTTGAGAAACTGATAGGTATCGAAATTACCTTCACCTAGAGGCTGGATGTAGGATTTCCAGATATGATCAGGATCGGAAGCCTGTACGTCCGCACCGTTAAGGCTGATCGCGAAAAGCTTTGGCATCGCTTGTTTGGCCAAAGCAGGGTAGGCCTGCACCGGATCAATTCCCTCACGGTTTTTATGCGCCAGAAAATGACAAAGGTTAAAGGTATAGCCCAGGTTAGGACGGTTTACTTTGGCGGCTACCCGCATGGCATCTTCTATAGATTCAACCCAATAGTACATATGAGGGTAAAGCATCACTTTGGTATCGTACTGCTGTGCCATGTCGGCAATCTGCTGTAAAATGGGTATGGCAATCTCGTCATAGTCCGGAGAAGAAGGGGGGTACTGTTTACCCGTGACATACAGCCAGGGCATAGCACCTGTACCTTCAATTTTTTGAAATATTTCCTCTAAACGTGGATCATAAGGCTGCTTAGGCTTGTCCAGATTCACATTGACGTAAATGGTAAAGAGCCTGAGGTCATTTTCCTGAAGTTCATTGTATACTAGCTCAAAGTTATCCAGCCTTTCTTTTTCCATACCATCGTAGCCATTATCAAGCAGCAGTTGGACTTGATCTTCAGGACTATCATACTTTTCATCCTTTACACCATTGTTGAAGACAAAGAAAGGATTATCAAGCTGCTCCTGTGCATAGAGGGGTGAAATGAGCAGGAATAAAAACGAAAGTCGGATCAGGATGATCAACATAAGCATAAGTGGTTAAAGGGTATCAGAAGTAGCCGGAATTGCCGCAGGCATTTCAGGAAAAAATAGTGAGAAAGTAGTTCGCTCACCTTTGTAGGAACTTACTTTAATCGTGCCGCCATGCACATTCATGATATTGCGCGAGAGACTCAGACCAATACCGGAGCCTTTTTCTTTGGTAGAAAAGAAAGGTACAAAGATCTGGTCCAGCTTATCTTCTTCTATGCCCGTACCATTGTCAGTTACTTCCAGAATAATCTGGGCGTTTTCTTCATAAGCGCTTAGCTTGATCTGTGCCTGATCAACATGTTCCACAGCCTGTATGCTGTTGGAGAGCAGATTAATCAGTATTTGTTCCACCTGCTTACGGTCGGCGCTTAAATGTAAGTCACCGGGAAGAATGTCGGTGTGCAGTTGAATATTGTGTTTTTTTAATTCGGCCCGCATCAGCCGGTGGATGGTTTCAAAAAGTTCTTCTAAAGCAAAATCCTCTATTTGCGGCTGGGGTACTCTGGATAATTTGCGGTAATCTTCCACAAAGCCCAGTAATCCATCACTCCGCTTTTGTATGGTGCGCAGCGAAAAGGCCAGGTCTTCCAGCAAATCTTCATCTACCTGGCTGGGTGTTTTCAACTGACCTTCAGGATTCTCCAGCAACATTAGCATGGTTTCGGTCAGGGAAGAGATAGGCGTGACGGAGTTCATGATCTCATGGGTAAGAATACGGATTAGCTTGTGCCAGGCATCAATCTCACTCTGGCTGATCTCCTTTTCTATATCCTGAAAGGTGATGATCTTATAAGGTTGTTTCAGCAGAATGGCAGAGCTGACATGCACCGAAAGCCGTTTGTTTTCTCCTTTGACTGTGATCTCAATCAGCTTGCTCTCATTTTCCCGTAGCTGCTCTATCTCTTCCACAAAGCGCGGATGGCTGAGTCTTAGATTGCGCCAGTAGTGGTAGTTACCAGTTTGCAGCATGTCCAGCGCAGGCTGGTTAATCAGGGCAATCTCTTCATCTCCTTTGATAGAAATAATCCCGATCTTGATATGTTTGACAATCAGCTTGAGGTATTCAAACTGTGCTTCCTTTTCTATCTTTACCTGCTTATAAGCTTCAATGATCTCCCTGAAAGCATCATTCAGTTCACGAAACTGTCTGCCTCCTTTCTGACTGCTGAAGCTGATGGTAAAGTCACTATTGCGGATAGAAAGTAAAAGCTTGGCCAGTTCACGATTGGTACGGTTGACATAGCGGATGAGTTCGTATACCTGTATGATGAGCAGAGCCCCCAGGATAATATGGTTGAAGAACAAATCGGCTCTACCAAAGATAAAGGCAAAGCCGATCATGGTGATCAGTAGCAATGCTACCCGGAGGGTGGTATTTAGGGTGAATGATTTCATAAATTAATCGGGCCAGAGGCCCTTCCGGATATTAGTCACTTGCGAGACACAAGCGACTGAGTTTTTCCTGACAGTCGCTAGCATTCTGCCAGTGACCGTTATCCAATAGGGCCTCTGGCCCGATCATATTACAAACAAAAATTTGTTTTACAAGCCATACTTATCCAACCTACGATACAGAGCAGTACGGGTGAGACCCAGTTCTTTGGCAGTGCGGGTGACATTGCCCTGATTACGCTCCAGTGCTTTTTGGATAAACAGCTTCTCATTTTCATCCAGCGTAAGCAATTCATCCTCCTCAGTTTTATACTGGTGCATATTGACAGCTCCTCCATTAAACGAAAAATTTTCGGGTTGTAAAGTGTCTTCCTGGCTCAGGATGACTGCCCGCTCTACGGCATGCTGTAGTTCCCGCACATTACCCGGCCAGTGATAATGTTCCAGCTTCTTCAGAGCAGATTTGCTGAGCTGACGTCCGGGCTTATTGTATTTTTCTCCATAGATATCCAGAAAGTGTTCTACTAACATGGGCAGGTCGTCTTTACGCTCCCGCAAGGGAGGCACCACGATCTCTACGGTATTGATCCGGTAGAGTAAATCCTGCCGGAATCCATCATCATCTTTGCGCTCTACCATCTCATACAAAGGCATGTTGGTGGCGCAGATCAGGCGGATGTTGAGTGGAATTTCCTCATTACTTCCCACCCGGCTGACTTTACGGTTTTGTAGCACACTTAGCAATTTAGCCTGCTGAGACAAAGCCAGGTTGCCGATCTCATCCATAAAGAGCGTGCCTCCACTGGCCAGTTCAAACTTACCCGCTTTGTCCTGATAAGCATCGGTAAAAGCGCCTTTCTGATGGCCGAAGAGTTCACTTTCCATCAGGCTGGCAGTGATGGCCCCCATGTCTACTTTGACGAAAGGTCCTTTGCGTCTGCCAGACTTCAGGTGTAATGAACGAGCGACCACTTCTTTGCCAGTACCATTCTCTCCTAAGATCAAGACATTGGCATCGGTTCCGGCTACCCGCTCAATCATCTCATATACCTTTTGGATCGGTAGCGACTGCCCGATCATTTGTGGTGCCTGTAAAGATTCAGATTTGTTTTTTATAGGTGCGCCCTGACCTCCATTAGCCAGTGCTTTATGAATAGCATCCAGCAGTTTGCTGTTCTTCCAGGGTTTGAGCACAAAGTCGGTAGCACCCTGCTTCATCGCTTCTACCGCCAGTTCTATATCCCCATAAGCCGTAATGAGCACTACCGCGGTTTGCGGAGCGATGGTGCGTATGCGTTCCAGCCAGTACAATCCTTCCCGCCCGTCATGCTCACCCCGACGAAAATTCATATCCAGCAGGATGACATGATAATCACCGCGCGAAACAATGCTGTTGATGTTGGCAGGATTTTGCTCGGTATCTACCTGAGAGAAGAACTGCTTGAGGAACATGCGGGCTGTCCCCAGCACATCCATATCATCATCTATGATCAGTATTTTCTTGTCTTGCTTCTCCAATGAATCTTATGCTGTTATTTTGTAAACTTTTCCTTTTTTAAAGGAGGCTGATTTTTTATAAAACTCCTTCAATAAAGGTTGATACGCTTCAATCTTATTTCTGCTGACGTCAAACACCACTACTGTAATAGGAAACTGTTTTATATTTTGCTGATGCACCATGTTTTTATCTATTGTCAATAGAATATCAAAGTGATTATATACTGCTTTTGTAAGAAGGTTCCCATTTTTAAGTCCACTCCAACCCATCTCAGTTACGGTAAACACCTGACTATGGGGCAAGGCAAATTTTAGTTTTCATGTTACACATTCATCCAGTAAAATTTTCATTCCACAATATTTTCACTCAGAATTTCTGATGAGCTGGTAATCATTTTTTGCGATAACTCCAGTAATCTTAGCACCTGCTCCTTTTGCACTGAAGGGAAATCATTCAAAAACTCTTCTATATTTTCGCCAGTCTCCAGATAATCAAATAGTGATTTGATGGGAACTCTTGTACCGTTGAAGACAGGGGTACCCCCCATAATTTCTTTATCAATGTTGATCACCTTCATTTCCTGCTTATTTAGATGTTTCTTAAAGCTAATAAAAAGCTTCCATATAAAACAGACGTACATTTATGTGCTGCCAGCGGACAATACACTGTCACGAAAATGATACACTTTTTCTGATGAGAAATGATTGATGATGAATGAATAATCTGATAATCAGTAAATTATAGGATAGTATAAGGATTGGTGAAGAAATTGATCTATCTAATGAGGAATGAATGATGACTAATGAATAACGCTTTTTTCATTCCTCACTAATCATTCATCATTAAAAAGCATGATGTACAAAACCTCTCTGCGCAACCTCTGGAAAAATAAGAGCCACACCCTGATCAATGTGCTGGGCCTTTCACTGGGTATTACCTGTAGTATTGTATTGTTCCTGCTGATTCGTTTCTGGCTAAGCTTTGATACCTACCATAGCAAAGCCGACCGGATTTACCGGTTGGTAAGCCAATCCACCTATCAGGGAAATACGGATTATACCGGAGGCGTACCTGTACCTTTGCCGGACGCGCTGCGTACTGACTTTCCCGACTTGGAACAAGTGGTATTTATGTCCTATTTCCGCCAGGGGCTGATTACGATCAATGCTGGTAGTGATGAGGTCAAAAACTTTCAGGAAGAAGAAGGTTTGGTGTATATTGAACCTACTTTTCTTGAAGTATTTGATCGCCCCCTGATACAGGGGAATCCCGCTGCCGTGCTTGATAATCCTAATGAAGTAGTGCTGTCCAAATCTTTGGCAGAGAAGTATTTTGGCAATAACTGGCAGGAACAGGCGATTATCGGACAAACCCTCACGCTCAATAAAGCAACCGAACTTAAAATTACCGGCATCGCCGAAGACCATCCGGAGAATACCGACCTGCCTTTTGATATGCTGATCTCTTATGCTACGGTAAAAGACGCCATGCTGGAAGAGGGGGGCTGGGGTAGCATTGATAGCGATAATCAGGTGTTTATGTTGCTGGCCGAAGGACAATCACCCGCCTCAGTCAATGAACGTCTGCCGGATTTTCTGACCAAATATGATGATCATCCGATGGAAGGGATGGAGGTGATCTTGTCATTGCAACCCCTTCAGGAAGTACATTTTGACGAAAGGCGAAGTGCCTACAGTTTCAATACGATTCCTAAGCCTATCATTTATACGATGAGCATCGTAGCCGCTTTTATGGTGCTGATTGCCTGCATTAATTTTGTCAACCTGGCTACAGCCATCGCTACCAAGCGTGCCAAAGAAGTAGGGGTACGCAAGGCCCTGGGCAGTAGTCGCAGCCAACTCATGCGCATTTTTATGGGCGAAGCCGTCATCATCACATTCATATCCGTACTGGTGGCCCTGGGGGCAGCAGAACTCCTGCTGATCAGGATGAACGACTTCCTGGAGCTTGACCTGCAACTGGACTTACTACAGGATGTTTCATTGCTCATCTTCCTGTTCGCCCTACTGCTGGTAGTCAGCATGCTTTCGGGAGCCTATCCTTCCTGGGTGCTGACGCGTTTTGAGCCCAGCAAAGTGCTTAAGACCGGCATGTCATTTTCTCATCAGAAAGGTTATAACCTCCGCCGGGGGTTGGTGATCTTTCAGTTTGTCATTGCCCAGGCTTTCATCATCGGTACGCTGGTGCTGATCAGCCAGACCCGCTATCTACGGCAGGCTGATCTGGGTTTTAACCAAAAAGGTATAGTATCCGTGTTCCTGCCGGGAGAGGATATCCAGGCCAAAAAGACCTTAAAGAATGAGCTGCTACGTATCAATACGGTAGAAAATGTCAGTCTGGCCTACAGCAGTCCTTCTTCCGGCTCGGTATCGGTCACTTCTTTTGGTATTGATGGTGATGAAACTACTTACCATACGCAGGTAAAATATGTAGATGAAAACTATATAGATGTGTATGGGCTTCAGCTACTGGCCGGTACCGGACTCATTGAATCCGATAGCATCACCCGGCTGGTGGTCAACGAAAGGTTTCTGAGCAAAGTAGGGATTACTTCTCCCGAAGAAGCGCTGGGACGACAGATAGACATCTGGGGCAGGACATTGCCCATCGTAGGGGTGATGAAAGATTTCCATACCGTATCACTGAGAGGAACAATTGACCCTACTGTTTTGATAGATGCCAGCAATTTCCGGGAGGCACATGTGTTGATCAACACCAATAACATAAGCAACACCCTGGCTGAAATTGAAACGCGCTGGAAAACAGCCTATCCCGAGTATACTTTTGATTATAATTTTATAGATGAGGCCATTGCTGAGTTTTATGAAGGCGAACGCAATATGTCGGTCATCCTGACGATTGCCTCGCTGGTCGTCATCTTCATCGGTTGCCTGGGGCTTTACGGACTCATTACCTTCATGGCAGAGCAAAAGACCAAAGAAGTGGGCATACGCAAGGTGCTGGGGGCCACAGTGAGCAGCATCGTCAGGCTGTTTTCTATGGAGTTCGTCAAACTGATCCTGATTGCTTTTGTCGTCGCTGCGCCATTGGCTTACTATGTGATGCAGTTGTGGCTGCAAAACTTTGAGTACAAAATTGATTTGGGTGTAGGGCTGTTTGTAGCAGGCATACTGATCACGCTACTGATTGCCCTGACCACCATTACCTACCGCTCACTACAGGCCGCCCGCACCAACCCCGCACAGGCGTTGAGGAGTGACTGAGTTTAAAGTTAAAAGTTGAAGGTTAAAGGATAAAGAACTTGCAGACTGTAACAGCGTGATTCATTACGTTCCATAGATACAGTATATATCAGGCAAATGATGCTTTGTTATCTATGCGCCAGGATCATACACAGCTATGATAGGGTGGATAAGTAGCATATTCTAGAGATTCAAGCGTAGAATCCGGAGAATAACCCACCCATCGCAGTGATTCCATGGCTGATGCTTACATAGACCATGCATATGCATGTTGCGCGGCCTCTAAATCTTACATATAAGGCATGGATTCAGCTTGTTCTGTCAGTTATTTTGCAGAATAAGTGGTGATTCACCAGTGATCTGTGCCAGAATGTCAGTTATAGCATAGCGCGCACATTGGATTCATCACTTATTTTCGAGAATCAGACTTCACGCACTATGATTGTGTCACTTATTCTGGCTTCGGATAAGTAAAACACATTGGATTGGTCATACTTAAGCCGCTCAAAGCATATAATTCCGGGAAAATTTATCCGTAAACACCCTATATAAGCCTTGGTATCTACTGAAAGTAAAGGTATTAAACGGACATTTACCTCCAAACCTTTTTCATCATACACAGATGTTGGGAAACACTTGCTCACCCTAGGAGTAAAGCCTTAACAAGCCACAAAGTAGCTGAGGGAATTGATTAGGAATGCTTATATTGCTCAATAGATTATGGGTATAGTGGCGATATGTATTGTAGCTATACAATAGTTATGCTCTAGCTAAAAAATAAATCAACTATTGGTTGATTTCGTATATTTAAGATCATGTTTAAAAATTCTATTTGGTATTTACGCCAGTCGGTTGATGATAATTTGACAGTTTTGCCAAAGTAGC